>NZ_JAKJJX010000017.1:0-134251 GCF_022320765.1 Clostridium sp. YIM B02569
TTAAGGTCTATAGCGCCGATGGTACTGCATGGGAGACTGTGTGGCAGAGTAGGACGTTGCGAGGTAAGCAAAAGATAGTTGTAATGACTATCTTTTTTATTTTAGTTTTATTAAAGTCGTAATAAGTTAATTATCTTTATAGAGAATATAATTAGCTTATTGTCGTTAGGAGAGGTTATGTATTCATATAATATGACATTGCTTATCATATGCCCATTAGTATTTTGCGCAGGTTTCGTGGATGCTGTTGCAGGTGGAGGAGGAATAATATCTTTGCCAGCATATATTTTTGCTGGAATGCCAATACATATGGCATATGGAACTAATAAGTTTGCAAATGGTATTGGAACATTTGCAGCTTCTATAAAATTTTTAAGTAGTGGTAATATAAAAATTAAACCAGCATTAATTTCAGCTATAGGTGCTATTATAGGATCTTGGTTTGGAACGCAATTAGTATTGCTACTAGATGAAAAGTACTTGCAATACTGTCTTATTATCATTTTACCTATTGTTGCAATTTTTCTTTTCTTTAACAGAAAGATTGGAGTAGAAAATAACGAAAAGAAAGTAGAACATAGAAACATTTATTTAGTGGCAGGAATAATAGGTTTAGTAATAGGAGCTTATGATGGATTTTTTGGTCCGGGAACAGGAACATTTTTAGTTTTAGCTTTCACATCGTTTTTAGGATTCAATCTTATAACTGCGTCTGGTAATGCTAAGATAGTGAATTTGGCATCTAATTTTGCAGCACTAATAGCTTATATATTAAATGGTAAGGTTTTATTTATGATAGGTATACCTGCAGCTATATGTGCTAGTTTAGGAAATTATTTAGGGGCGCATTTTGCAATTAAAAGTGGAGCGAAGATTATAAAGCCAATAATAATATTAGTAATAATTATGTTATTTGGCAAAGTGATAGATGCTATTTTATTTACAAGTAGTTAATTAAATGATATAATTTCAATAATGTAATAACGAAAACCTAAGGTAGAGGTGCTATTAATAAGGAGTATTTATTATGAGTTGGCAAACGTTGACTAATAAAGAAAGGTATTATAGCCGAAGATTTAGATTATGCAAAAATTTATTTCTGGGTATGCATAAAATATATGCATAACTGTCACGAAAGTGGAGAGCTACAAGGATTTGGTGAAGCTATAGATAATAATGTTATAGTTATGATATTATTATGTTTTAGTTTTGTACAAGTTTTATGCGGTTAACTCTACCCGTTGGTATATATGCTAACGGGTTTTCTTATTTAATAAAATAGATTTGAGGAGTTGGAAAAGTTGGCAAAGGTTGAAGGAGTTCTAGTACCATTATTAACACCATTTAAAGATGGAAAGGTAGATTTTAAATCTTACGAAAGAATTATTAATCATTACGTAGAAGAAGGAGTAAATGGAATTATACCACTTGCAACTACAGGAGAATCACCTACAATACTAGAGAATGAATATGAAGAAATTTTAGAAAAAACTGTTGAATATAATAAGAATAGAGTTCCAGTATACATAGGATTAGGTGGTAATAATACAAGTGAAGTAATTAAAAAGCTAAAATTAGTAGAAAAGCATAAAGTGAATGGAATACTATCAGTTACACCATATTATTCGAGACCAGATCAAAGAGGTATTTATGAGCACTTTAAAAGTATATCAGAATCAACTGATTTGGATATAGTACTTTATAATATACCATATAGAACTGGAGCTAATATTGAAAATGAAACTGTGCATGTATTATCTCAGTTAAAAAACATAATAGGAATAAAAGACTGCTGTGGAAGCATGAAGCAAACAACTGAACTATTAATGAATCCTCCAAAAGATTTTTCCATCTTAACAGGTGAAGATATGTATTTTTATACGACGCTTATGCTTGGAGGACAAGGCGGAATAATGGCATCAGCACATTTAAATACTAAAGATTTTATTGAGGTATATAACCTAGCTAAGGCTAATGATCATCAAGCTGCACTAAAAAAATGGAATTCTCTATATAAAATGATACCGCTATTATTTTCAGAACCAAATCCAACACCTCTTAAGTACAGCCTAAAGAAACTAGGTATAATAGATTCTGATGAAGTTAGATTGCCATTAATGAATATCACAAAAGGATTAGAAAGTAAGATAGATAAAATATTAAGTATTTAACATAACTGAGATAAAAAAAGTATAATTATATTATAGTTAATTGTTATAAGTTAAATAAATTGGCTTCAATAAAAAATCACTTTGGATTAATTTCTTTATATATTCTTCTAGTAATGTAGTAATGATAGGGGGGATTTTGACTACTTTAAAATTTAGGAGTAATATAGAGACTGACAAATTTAATAAGGAAGTGATTAGAAATGATGCCTAAGTTCTTTTCTATGATTAAGAACAAGGAAATTACTAGAGAGCAAGTTATGAAGGATATTATAGCTGGCGTTATTGTAGCTGTAATAGCATTACCGTTGTCAATAGCACTTGGAATATCATCGGGAGTATCTCCAGAGAAAGGGCTTACGACAGCAATATTTGCAGGATTTATTATTTCGCTCTTAGGTGGAAGTAAAGTTCAAATAGGTGGACCTACAGCGGCATTTGTCGTTATAATTTATTCTATTATTCAAGAGTATGGTATAGGTGGACTTGTTGTAGCAACGATAATGGCTGGAATTATATTAGTAATAATGGGGATTTTAAAGTTTGGTTCATTAATTAAGTACATACCCCAGACAATAACAATAGGATTTACTGCTGGTATAGCAGTAACGCTGGTATCCACTGAAGTCAAAGATTTTTTAGCATTGAAAATTGAAAATGTTCCAGCAGAGTTTTTTGCAAAATGGAAAAGTTATCTTACCAATATAGGAACGTTAAATACATGGTCGCTAATAATAGGTATAAGCTGTATTTTTATAATGATATTTTGGCCTAAAGTTAGTAAGACAATACCTGGATCAATGATTGCGCTAATTGTCGCTACTATTTTTGTGAAAATATTTAATATACCAGTAGAGACTATAGGAAGTAGGTTTCAGGAGATATCATCAACATTACCAGTGCCTATGTTTCCTAAGATAAATATGGATGTAATAAATAAATTATTTGCTCCATCTATTACTATTGCTATACTGGCAGCATTAGAATCACTATTATCAGCAACCGTGGCGGATGGAATGATATCAGATAAGCATGATTCAAATATGGAACTCATAGCTCAAGGTTTAGCTAATATTACATGTGGAATATTTGGTGGAATACCTGCTACAGGTGCGATTGCAAGGACTGCCGCTAATGTAAAATCAAATGGAAGAAGTCCAATATCAGGGATGGTACATTCTATAACATTGTTAGCTACTATGTTAATTTTGATGCCACTTGCAAGGATGATACCGATGTCCGTACTTTCAGCAATTTTGATAATAGTTGCTTATAATATGAGCCAATGGAAGGTGTTTAAATCATTATTAAAGGCACCTAAAAGTGATGTTATTGTATTATTACTTACATTTACATGTACGGTTATATTTGATTTGGTTGTAGCAATAGGAATTGGAATGATCATGACTATGTTTTTATTTATGAAGAGAGTATCTGATACTACTGAAATTAGAGATTTGGTAGAGGAGAAGGTTTTCGATAAGGATACTAATACTGTACTAGAAAAAGCAGATGGAAGGATACGAGTATATCAAGTAAATGGTCCGATGTTCTTTGGAGTAGTAAATGAGTTTTTTGATAAAATGAAGGAAATTGAATCTTCAGTGGGGGTTGTAATTTTAGACATGAGACATACTCACGCAATAGATGCATCTGCAATAGATGCATTAACTAGATTACTTAAACATTGTAATGAGTTGAATATAAAACTTTGCTTAACACATGTACAAAATCAACCTATGAAAGTACTAAATAAGATGGGGTTTGTAGTTAAAATTGGAGTAAGTCATATATACGAAACAAAAACAGAAGCTATAGAGAAAGCTTATGATTATGTAAAGGAATTAGAAGCATCCTAGTGGATTATTCCCAAGGAAATAGTAAAATATATTGTTTAGATATTGTCGTAAATTTTAATATTTTACTTAAAAGTAATGGGACTCATAAAAAAAATTTTTTAAGAATATTTTCATTTAATTTTGATTATAAGCAATAAGTTGAATAAATAAAGAGGTAAGGCATGGAATATAGATGGGAAAGGACATTTCCATTTTTGGAAGTTAGTAGTGCAACGATTAAAAAGTTATTTAAAGGTATATTGAAAGAATGTGACATTAATAATATTATACCAATAGATTCTGGGTGCAGGACTACAAATTATATTGTTGAATCTAATAATCTAGAAAAAAAATATATATTAAAAATATTTTTTATAAAGGGGCAGGATTATAAGAAAGAAATTAAATTATTAAATTTTTTAAGAAACTCTAAGTTCGTACCTGTACCAGAAGTATATAGAGTAAGTGAAGATGAGGATATTGGAAACAGAGAATATGCCATTTATGAATATATTGAGGGAAAGACTATAGGGCAGGCTATAAGAGAAGGTTATAGTTTGGAGGATAGTTTTGTTAGAAACGTTGCAAGGGCTTTAGCTAAAATACATAGCTATAAGTTTTCTAAGGTTGGGGCTTTAGATGAATGTTTACATATAAGAGAAGAACTACCACCACTTGTTTCATGGTATGAAAGCTTCATGGGAGATATAGCTAAGAAGCGTTTAGGAAAAACTATTGTAAATGACATTAATCGCGTAGTTAGGAAGAATGAAAAAGCATTAAGAGATTTAGATAAGGATCCTAGGCTTGTTCATGGCGATTTTCAGGGGACTAATATAATAATAAAAAATAAAATGCTAGCAGGTATATTAGATTGGGAGTTCGTAATAGCAGGGCACCCTTTAGCAGATATAGGACAGTTCTTTAGATATGAAGAATATTTTAATAGAAAATTAATTGAGGCATTTGAATATGAGTATAATAAATTTTCAGATTATAAGCTTACTCAAAATTGGTATAACATAAGTAAGCTAAGAGATCTCGTAAATTTGATTCAATTAATAGGAACGAATGAGGAAATGCCAATTAAGCATGAAAACATAAAAAAAATAATAATTAATACATTAAGTGTTTTTGATTAGATGTTAAACAAAATTAAATCTCCCTTGAAAAAAATGTTGACAATTTTATATGGAGATAATATACTATCAATAAGAACAATGGTGTTTGAGAAATATACTCGAAAGTATATTTCTCAAGCACCTTTTTTCATTTATAAAAATTATAATTATAATTCTAAGAGACTATTAAATTGATTTTTAGATAATGTGCGCAGTTATCTCTCTATTAACAGTTATTTGAAAAAATTTAAGTAATTTCAAGATGTTAATTAGCAATTTATATCTTAAACTTACTATATTTAAGGGGGATTTTTTATGGAAATTAATTTTGGCGATAGCAGTTTTATATTGATTTGTTCAGCACTTGTACTTTTAATGACACCAGGACTTGCATTCTTTTATGGTGGAATGGTTCGTAGAAAAAATGTTTTAAATACGTTAATGTCTTCATTCTTTATTTGTGGATTAGCATCTGTAATGTGGGTTTTAATAGGCTATTCACTAGCATTTGGAGATAATATTGGGGGAATAATAGGAGGACTTAATTTCTTTGGATTTAATGGAGTAGGTGGAGATCCTTCATCATATGCACCTACTATACCACATGAGCTTTTTGCAGCGTTTCAAATGATGTTTGCAATAATAACTCCAGCTCTTATAACTGGATCTTTAGTAGGAAGAATGAGATTCTCAGCACTATTTATATTTATAGCATTGTGGTCAATTTTAGTATACTACCCATTAGCACATATGGTATGGGGGTCAGGTGGATTGATAAACTCTTTGGGAGCAGTTGATTTTGCTGGTGGAGATGTAGTTCATATAAGTTCAGGAGTTTCAGGACTTGTAGCCTGTATTGTACTAGGTAAAAGGCGTGGCTATGGTATGATGTCATATAAACCACACAATATTCCATTTGTAGTTCTTGGAGCAGCATTACTTTGGTTTGGTTGGTTTGGATTTAATGCAGGTAGTGCATTAAATGCTGGTCCACTTGCAGTTCATGCTTTTATGACAACAAATACTGCAGCAGCTTCGGCATTGCTTTCATGGATGCTAATTGAAAAAATAAAACATGGAAAGCCAACAATACTTGGAGCTGCAACAGGAGCTGTTGTAGGATTAGTTGCAATAACACCGGCGGCTGGATTTGTTCCTCTTTGGAGTTCAATTATAATAGGAGCTATAGTATCTCCAATATGCTTCTTCTTCATGACTGCAGTTAAATCTAAATTCGGATATGATGATGCATTAGATGCCTTTGGATGTCATGGAATTGGAGGAGTTTGGGGAGGTATTGCAACAGGATTATTTGGACAAACAGCAATAAACTCTGTAGCACAATGGAATGGTCTTTTCTTTGGAGATATTAAGCTTTTAATAGCTCAAATAGAAGGTATAGCAATAACAATAGTTTTTGCAGCGGTTATGACATTCATTATCTTGAAAGTTATGAAATTATTTATGACTATTAGAGTTGAAAGTGCAGAAGAAGCTGATGGTCTTGATGTGGCTGAGCATGGTGAAACAGCATACCCAGCGTTTACTGGACTAGACTAAATATTAATATATCCAGGAAACTTTATAGTATTGTGTAATGTATGTATTATAATAAAATATTTGTATAAAAATTAGTTGTATAATTTTTAGATATATATTGTTAAAATAATATTATATACATTATATAGATGATTAGGGAGGAAGTATATTATGAAAAGAGTAGAAGCTATTGTAAGACCTTCAAAGCTTGAAGAGGTTAAAGAAGCATTAAAGAATAAAAATATAAATGGTGTTACTATAAGTCAGGTTATGGGATGCGGACAACAACGTGGCTGGAAAGAATATCATAGGGGTACTGAAATAACAACGAATGTATTACCAAAGATAGAAGTTAAAATAGTTGTAGAAGATGATAAAGTAGAAGATGTAATTGAACTTATTACTTCAATTGCTAGGACTGGTGAAGTTGGAGACGGAAAAATATTTATAATTGATATTGCAGATGCTATAAGAATTAGAACAGGTGAGAGAGGAAATTCAGCTTTATAGAAATAAAGTATTCACCAATTAATATAGAATCTAACTTGCAGTAAGCAATAAGAATAAAATATATAGAAAATAGTAGGTTGATCTGTTTTGATATAGATTTACCTACTATTTTCTATATATAAATAATGTATTAATATTGAAAGTGACTTTTTAAAAACTTTTGAGTTTAATAATTTTGATATTAGATATACTAATATTGTTGAATTAAAATAAAGTTTATTGGTTCAGTAGAAAATGTCTAATAGGAGTATATTATGAATGAAAAAGAAATTTTTTTAAATATTGAGGAGCGTTTAATTAGCGATGATAAGCCATCTATGTACTTAGAGAATGCACTAAAAAATCATAATCTTGATAATTATCCATTTTCAATGATAAGTGACTTACGAGATGTTGATCAGAATCCTAAATTTCATCCGGAAGGGAACGTCTTTGTACATACAATGATGGTTATTGATCAAGGAGCAGTAAATAGAGAAAGAAGCAGAGATAAAAGAGTATTTATGTGGGCGCTTCTATTGCATGATATAGGTAAAAAACCTACTACTAAATTAAGAAAAGGAAGACTAACATCTTATAACCACGACAGTGTAGGAGCTGAAATGGCTAGAGAATTTCTTACATATTTTAATATGGAAGAAAACTTTATAGATGAAGTAAGAGGGCTTGTAAGATGGCATATGCAAAGTTTATTTGTAACTAAAGATATGAAATTTCAAAATATAGGAGACATGCTAAGAGATGTAGATATAAATGAGATTTTCTTAGTTTCCCTTTCAGATAGGTTAGGTAGAGGTAATTTAGATCATATAGAAATAAATAAAACAAAAGAGGAAGTAAGAAAGTTTAAAGAAAAAATAACTGATTTCAAAAGAAAAAATAAATAATCATCTGAATGTAAGTGATTAAATTTGTTAAAAAAAATGTAGATTAACTACATTTTTTTTAACAAATTTAATCAACTATGTGAGATTGAACACCTGAAGGTGAAAATTGTGTTAATATATGTTCCAACTAGATTACCTATATCCTCACGTGATTTTAATATAACTATGTCTACATTTTTGAGTACCGAAAATCATTTTTGCTGATTTGATAGGCTTTTTTGAGAAATTTTTATAAATGCCTACAATTAATGAAATCACTACTTTACCACCTTTTAATTACTATTTGGATACTAATATATAGCATTAACAGCCTCATTAGTGTGTCAGAGTATTAAGAATACAGTTCTATTGTGTTTAATAGAATAAAATTATACAAAGTCAATACTGTGTATTAATTATTTAATACACTTTATTTTAGAAATAATATATTATCTAATATTTACAAGATTATTTTAATACTAAATTCAGAATTGGATGAAGTTTAGTATTCAGTAATAATGTTATTTGCATAGCCTCTAAAACCATTAATTAGATAAGAATAAACGGCGTTTAGATTTGTATTATAGAGGGAACATGCTCTAACAGCCTCTAGAACTAATTGTGTTGATACCATATCTAAACTTTTAGTATTAATGTTAGTATGTTCATTTATAACATCACTCAAATTATTTAATGATTCCATATCTACTAAAATCAATACTCCTTTACCTTCATCGACTATTTTAACTTTTTCAATAACAGTTTGTAATATATCAGAAGGCGTCATTTCAAGAGGTATATCTACAGCTAAAATATTATCAACATCAAAGAGCTTTCTAGCAACAGCAACCATACTTGTTGCTGCACTCGAACCATGAGAAGCAACTACTATCCCAACCCTTTCTTGGTGAGAGGATTCTTGTATTGAAGCTAAAAGCAATGCTAGATAATCAACCTCAATTGGAGGAATAGTCATACTATAACGTTTTTGGGTCAACTGATGGATTTCAGTTGCAACATCATATTCTTTATTGTTAACAGATAACTGTAGCTCAATATGTGATGAAAAGGAAACCTTTCTTTTCTTAATTCTATTAAACAGAGCGCTAAAATGTAGGCTTACTGCATAAATAAATCGTTCATTTAATTTTCTATTTAATCTGGATTCTGCCAGAGCTTTGATCTCTTCAACAAATTCAACAATATCTTTATTGACAATTTTTAATAAGACTTCACGACGATTTGTATCGTTTTTAAGCCTAGCATAGAATTGCTTTAAATGAATATTGATGTCAGTAGTTATAAAATCTTTTATATAATCATCGCTCATGCCTTCTTCATGAAGAGCAGAAGTTTTGTCCTCAACAATGTTATAAATATTAAAAGGTGGTTTATAATCATCAGTTTCTAAGAAAGTTTTATCACCATCGGGTTGAATTGTAATTGTGTTAGGGATTGTATCACATTCTGTTACATTAACTTTTCCTTTAGCGCTAAAAGTTAAAATTTTGTTTTTTATATTAGATGGGAATAAGTTTAAATTTATATCAATACATTCATCTGTATTAATACAGTTTAAAAATCCTTTTCCACACGCTAATTGAATATTCAATTTAAGCTGTCCAACATTTCCGTAAGATGTACTTCTTATTAAAGCTTCAATAGATTCAGCTGAAATCTTAATAGTTTTGTTAACTCTTTGAGCTTCATTTGATAATAAATAGTGTATCAACTCAATTTGATCATCAATTGGTCTTTCATCAAAACTTGGAATAGTTATAGTTATTGGAATTTTTCTTATGAAAGTATTAAGTAATGTGGAATTAGGATCTTCCGTTGTGGAACCTATTAATAGTATACTAGCTCTTCGGGTGCTACCTGTTTCGCCAAGTTTATTGTAAGTTCCTGTATCTATGAAGTGAAATACCATTTCTTGAGCTTCATGTGGTAATCTATGTATTTCATCAAGGAGTAAAATGCCTCCATCGGCTCTTGAAACAATACCATCTGTCTCTTTATCGGCACCTATAAAGGAACCTTTGATGTGTCCAAAAATATACGATAGAAGAAGTTGTGGATTATTAGCATAATCAGCACAATTAAAAACAACGAAAGGAGCATCTTTTGAGAGCCTTTTTATATATTTAGAGTGTTCATACATTATGTTAGCAAATAAACTTTTACCAACGCCTGTACCACCAATTATTAATGTATGCAATCCGTTTGGTGGGTACATCAGTGCTGCTTTGGCTTGTTCAATTTGATTTTTTAAACTTGTATTAGCACCAATTAGATAGTTAAAAGGTGACTTATTCTCAGTAAATGCATTTGAAGGAGAAGAAAGTAATATATTAACATCTAATATTTCCTCTAAATCTTCAGGTAGCTTTATAGATAGTATATTTTCAAGGCAACTTCTATCAAAATACATAACTGGCCTATTTTTTATTTTAATAATTTTCTTTTCTCTACAGAGAATATTAAGCTCTTTTGAAACATTATTCCTTAATATATCTAATTTTTCGCCAATTTCTTGGGCACTAAACCCCTTTTGATCTAAAAATTTATCTTTATTAAAGTTCTTAGAATTTTTTAAAATATAGTTATAAATTTTATCAAT
The DNA here is from genome assembly GCF_022320765.1 of Clostridium sp. YIM B02569. Lineage (NCBI taxonomy): Bacteria > Bacillati > Bacillota > Clostridia > Eubacteriales > Clostridiaceae > Clostridium > Clostridium sp. YIM B02569. The sequence goes on from NZ_JAKJJX010000017.1 coordinate 10,663, forward strand.
ACGCTTCATTATAGTATCCTCCTATATATAATAAATATTGTAATATCTTATATGAGATTATTCAATAGTGTATTGATATATATTGAAAAAAGAAACGCTTTGGATTAATAGAGTATTAAAAAGTAATGATATTATACACTTGAAAAAATTAAGTAATATTTAGAATTGATACACTAATTAAAGTTTAAAAATACAACTAAAATTAAGATAAATGATTTAAACAAATTGGAAGTTTATAAATATTATATAAGTGTTAAGAAATATATTGGGAGGAAGATATGTTTAAAATTTTTACTTTTGGATTTGATAATGTTTTTAATCCAAACAATATAGAAAAGATAAGTGGAATTATGAATTCATTTTTAGATAACTTTGATATAAATGAATTTGCTAAAAATAATGAGGATATTTCTTCTGATGAAGGAAATAGAGAAGAATATAATAATTTTATAAAACTTAATCGGTATGATGATATGTATCATCTAACTATAGATCTAAAAGGTATTGATCTTAGAGAGTTAAGCATAAGATATGATCCAGGAATATTAGATATAAACCTAAATAGATTAGAAATTAAAAAAAGTGGATTTGGGATATTTTCTAATACTGCTCTTGTTAAGAAGGCTTATAATAAAAAATTTAATGATATTGAGGATATAGACACAAATCAGATACTTAAAAGTATTGATAATGGAGTTCTTAGTATAATAATGCAGAAAAAGTATTCGTTAGAAAATACATCGAATATAATAGATGTGGATTCTTATCAAGATGATGCGGATATACAGTAATGTATAAGCAATAGCATGAAATGTTTTAATGTTATTTTTAGAGTAGTTATTTTTATAATAAAAGCAAAAAAGGGAGGATAAGCTCTAGGCATTATACCTAAATTTAAATCTTCCCTTAAGTAAGAGTATTAAGAATAAAAAGTTTTATTATCTCTTACGCTTATTAGCAACTTCAACATTAACCTTCTTCTTATTAATTTTTCCACCAGGACAATTTTTTAATATTTTAGAAGATATAGACTCATCAACAGTTACAAATGAGAAGTTTTCCATAAGGTCTATTTGACCAATTGCTGAAGCATTAACTTTTGTCATATCTTTAATATAATTAATTAATACTTTTGGAGTCAAACCGTCTCTTTTGCCGACAGAGAAAAATAAACGAACATCTTCTTTTTTAGGCGCTTCTAATTTGTTTGAACTGTAATCAAATACAATTTCATTTTCAAACTTCATTTTCATTAGAGCTGAAATAATTGATACTGCATCATAAGATTCAGTCAATTCTATTGCACTTGGTATAAACTTAGTAAGATCACCAGCTTTAATAGTACTCTCAACTTCTGACATCATGTCCTTAAATTTTTTATTATTAATTTCTTCTGCAGTTGGAACTGGCTTTTGTGTGATTGAACTTTTAGTAACATTTTGAATTTGTTTAAGCATTGAAAAATCCTTTGGAGTTACTAAAGAATAAGCTGTACCGCTTTTATTTGCTCTACCAGTTCTACCAATTCTGTGAACATATGATTCTACATCTTGAGGTAAATCATAGTTAAATACATGAGTCACACCTTCTACATCTATACCTCTAGCAGCAACATCAGTAGCTATTAATAGGCTTAGTGTACCTTCTTTAAATTTATTTAAAGTAGTTAATCTGTGAGCTTGTGTCATATCTCCATGCATACCTTCAACCATATAACCTTTTGATTGTAGCTCTTGTACAAGCTCATCAACACCTCTTTTAGTTCTGCAGAATATTATAGCCGAACTAGGATTATCTAGATCAAGTAACCTACAAAGAGCTTCTAATCTATGCTTATTATTAATCATAAAATAACTTTGCTCAATTTTAGATACAGTTAATGAACTCCTCTTAATACTAACAAGTTTAGCATCTGGTTTCATATACTTTTTAGCCAACTTTGCTATTGGATCAGGCATTGTTGCTGAAAATAATAAAGTTTGTCTTTCAGATGGTGTATGACTAAGAATTTCTTGAATATCATCGATGAATCCCATGTTAAGCATTTCGTCAGCTTCATCTAGTACTAGAAATTCTATACTTTCTAAATGAAGGCATTTTCTTTTTACAAGATCTAATATTCTACCAGGTGTTCCAACTACAATATCGACATCACCTTTTCTTAGTGCTCTGATTTGTCTGTCGATTGAATCTCCACCATAAACAGCTAGAGTTCCAATTTTTTCATATTTAGAAAGTCTTTGTATCTCCTCATTAACTTGAACAGCAAGTTCTCTTGTTGGTGCTAAAATAAGAGATTTGATTCCTTTATTATCACTCATCTTGGTGATAATTGGTAAGCTGTAAGCTGCAGTTTTTCCGGTACCAGTTTGTGCCTGCCCTATTAAATCAGCGCCACTAAGTGTTACAGGGATACTTTGTTCTTGTATTTGAGATGGTTTTGTAAAACCAAGGTCTGATATTGCCTTAACAATACTCTCTTTAAGACCTAATGTAGCAAATTGATTATCATTCATTAAATATCCTCGTTTCTTTGTTTCAAAATTAGTTATTTTTGTTTCGATAACTTATATTAAATTTTTATATATAAGTCAAATGAATTCATTATAACACAATAGATAAATTCATGTCAAAAGATATTATAATCTAAATATATTATTAGCAGCATTTAGTATAAAATATACTTAAATTGATGCATAAAAATAAGCTGCCTAATTTAAGGCAACTCGCTTTTTATATTAGTGTAGCTTGCAAGCACTAGATATGATAGAATGAACAGTTTCAGGGAGTTTTTCTAGCTCGTCTTTGTTTAGAGCAGCAACATCTATTACAGGATGTATCACTAATTCTATATCAGCACTTTTTATTGCATTGTTATTTTCTTCCATAAGCTTATATGTCCCATTTATGGTTAGTGGAACTATAGGACATTTAGATTTTGTAGCCAACTTAAAGCTTCCACTTTTAAACTCATCTACAGACTTACCTTTGCTTCTAGTGCCCTCTGGGAATATTACCATTGAATAACCAGACTTTAATAAATTAACGCCTTCAACTATTGATTCAGCGGATTTTCTTAAGTTATCTCTATCCATAAAAATGCAATTTATATATTTCATCCAAGTACTAATAAGAGGTAGCCTTTCAAGCTCCTTTTTTGCAATAAATCCTTTTGGAATGTCGATGCAGCTTAGAAGCAACGGAATATCAAAGTTACTTTGGTGATTAGATACAAATAATACAGTTTTATCTTTTGGAAGATTATCTAAACCTATAACATTAATTTTTGCACCTGATATTTTCATTATAAATTTGCCCCAAGAATGGCTTACTTTATGAATGAAATATTTTCTTCCTTTAATATCACCTTTATTGGTTAAGATTTTTATTCTAATTCTATAAATAGATGAAAATATAAGACTTATTATTAATCCGAGATAAAAATAGATAGTTCTTAACATTAAAAATTACACACCCTTAATCTATTAATTTTTACACTAATCAGTATAGTATAAAAATTAATAGATTGAAAGACTAAATAGATTACATACCTATTAAAAATTCAATAAAATTAATTTAAAATTAAGTAAATAATTAGGGTAAAATAATATTAAAAAATGTATAATATATAAGACAATGATAATTCTATGAAATAGTATAGCAAATAATTTACATAGGCAGGAGAAATTTGATGAATTTAAATAATAATACTTTGAATATGAAGGAGAAAGATGCTGAAACTATAATTGGCTTAACATCTGAAGAAGTTAAGCAGAGAATTAAAGAAGGAAAAGTAAATCACATTCCGAAAACACCATCAAGAACTATGCCTCAAATAATAAGAGCTAATTTGTTTACAAGGTTTAATGCAATAAACTTTGTACTTGCAGCAATAATTATTCTAGCAGGATCACCTAAGAATGCTATATTTGTGGGCGTTATAATAGTAAATACATTAATTGGAGTGGTTCAAGAAATTAAAGCTAAGCGCACATTAGAAAAGTTATCAGTCATAAGTTCTGCGCATGCAAAAGTTCTTAGAAATGGTGAAATAAAGGAGATTGCAATAGAAGAAATTGTATTGGATGATGTGATTTATCTGGAAACCGGCATGCAGGTATTGGCTGATGGAGAAGTTTTGCATAGTAACGGATTAGAAATAGATGAGTCTATGTTAACAGGAGAAGCTGATGCAATATCTAAAAATTACAAAGAGACATTGCTATCTGGAAGTTTCGTAGTATCTGGAGAGGGATATGCGATTGTTACAAAAGTAGGTAAAGAAACATATTCGTCTACTCTTGCTGAGGAAGCTAAGCAATTTAAAATAATAAATTCAGAGCTACAAGCAGCAATAGATAAAATTTTTAGAGTAATAATATGGATTGTACCTCCTCTATCTGCATTATTAATAGTAACTCAACTAAGAATACCAGGGAATACGTGGCAGGATGCATTAATAGGAGCAGTATCAGGAATTGTAGGAATGATACCAGAGGGATTAGTATTACTAACGAGTGCCACATTTATAGTGTCAATTATAAAATTATCTAAATATGATACTTTAGTTCAAGAGTTGAGTGCTACAGAAGTCTTAGCAAGAGTTGATGTACTTTGTTTAGATAAGACAGGAACTTTGACTCAAGGAGAGTTAAGATTGTCAGAAGTTAAGAATATTAGTTCTAAAAGTTCTGAAGATATAGATAATGTATTAGCAGCATTAATAAATAATTTACCAAGTAATAATCCAACTCAGAAAGCTATATTAGAAAAATATAAGGAATATGATAAGGAAATCAAAGTTTTAGACAAAATTGCTTTCTCATCTAAAAGAAAATGGAGTGGAGCTACTTTTGAAAAGCTTGGGACATGGGTACTTGGCGCACCGGAAATAATATTGGGTAAGGAATATCAGTTAATAGAAGAAATAGTTAAAGAAGAAGCTAGAAAAGGAAAAAGAGTTTTATTACTAGCAAATCTTCATAATAATTTGAATGAAAAATTAGAAGGTAAGATAGAAAGTATAGCACTATTGCTAATTGAGGATATCATAAGAGAAGCAGCACCTGATGTATTAAAGTACTTTGATAGTCAAGGCGTAGGGGTGAAGATTATTTCTGGAGATAGTCCTATTACTGTTTCAGAGGTCGCAAGAAGAGCAGGCGTAAGTGGCTGGGAGAAATATGTGGATGCAAGAGAGTTGCCAGATGATAATGAAAAATTAAAGAATTTGATTCAGGAGATGACTGTTTTTGGAAGAGTTACTCCGCATCAAAAGAAAAGAATTGTTTTAGCTCTTCAGGAGATGGGGCATACTGTTGCAATGACAGGTGACGGAGTAAATGATGTACTTGCTTTAAAATCATCTGATTGCGGCATTGCAATGGCAAATGGTTCTGATGCAACAAAGGCTGTAGCCCAATTAGTATTAATGAAATCTGATTTCACTGCGCTTCCTAAAGTTCTTGAAGAGGGAAGAAAGCAAATTAATAATTTGGAGAGGGTATCAGAATTATTTTTATCCAAAACTGTATTTTGCATAATTTTATCATTTGTATGTTCTATATTATTTATAGAGTATCCAATACTTCCAATACAGTTGTCATTAGTGGGAAGTTGCGCTATAGGAATTCCATCATTCTTTTTAGCGTTATTGCCTAGTACGGGTGGAGTTAAAAAGGGATTTTTAACAAGAATATTAACTGTTAGTATTCCTAACGGGATATTACTTGCTATATTTATACTTATAACATTTATTATATCAATACAAATGAATCTCCCAATGGATTACAGTAGAACTTTAGCAGTACTAATGTTTTCTGGAATTAGTATGGTGGTATTACTTAGAGTCGCAAGACCGTTAACTAAGTTTAAAACGATAATGTGTTTATCTATGTTTGGGATAATAGTGCTAGGGTTCTTAACACCAATAGGAAGATATATATTTAGCTTAACTAAAATACAATTAAGTCATTGGCTCATATCGCTAGCAGTAATAATAGCATCCAGTCCTCTGATAACCAAAATTGTAGATATATTTAGAGTTAGAGTTAATAAGAAATTTAAAGTTAAAACAATTTAAAATTATAAGGCTTAAATACATATAGAGGGTATTTAAGCTTTATTTTTACAGTTTTGGCCTAGTACATTCAGATTTTTTGCTTATTAGTTTAGAAGTTCATATAGAGCTAGAAGAAGAATAAGTTATAATATTTGTGTTTTATAAAGTATTTATGAAAAAATTTGTTTTTTTAAAAGTTATTAATCAGACCTTTAATATCTAATATAATTTATTTTTTTATGTAAAAATAAATTATTAATTTGACAATGACAAATAATTGTAATAAAATTTATAAGTACAAATTAAACAAAAAAGAATATTTAAATATTATGCTCCTATAGTTAAATGGATAGAACAATCCCCTCCTAAGGGATAGATGTGGGTTCGATTCCCGCTGGGAGTACCATAAAAAACCTGCAGTTAATTGAATGAATAAGCTGCAGGTTTTTAGTATATTTATGATAAGATAAATATTAAGTCAATGGTGCAATGATGGTGCAGTAGATTGCACCAATTATAGAAAATAATAAGTCACAATGAAAAATGGAACTGATAAAATTGCTTAAATACTAATATTTACAGAATAATGTATACTGAATAGAAAATGAGTTAATCGAATCCAGAAATCGTGAGTTGTAAAAGCATCTATATAGATATAGGTGCTTTATTTTATGTGAAGTTTTGTATATATTGCATATACAAGCAATACAATTATTTTTTAATATTCTTGTTCTATTAAAGATTATATGGTAATAGTAGTACAAATGTCATATGAACAGCATAAAAAAGAATATTACACTATAAATTTAAGACATATCAAATAAATTATGATTGGATATTTATATAAACGCCATATAAAAGTACTTAAGTGTAATATGATTAATAAAAATATATACAGATATGGGGGAATAATGATGAATTATTTTAAGAATTAGTTTGTTATAACATATTTCTATGATTCTATATTTTTTTTACTTAAGAATTTACTACTTTTTTGGCACCATGAAATAAAATAAGTATCTAATTGAATATTAAAAAAAAGAGTGCTATACTTTTTTGTATAGGGTACTATGGTACTTTATTTGAAAATCCCTGAAATATATATAAGTAATCTTCGGCTCATTAACTGTATCAGCCATTGTATTTATTGGTGTTTATGTCAATATATTATGGTGGAATTATGCTGATTCAAATGAGAAAAATGACATTCGCAAATGAATTGGAACAATTATAACAAGAGCAGATAATCATAATAAGATTTCACTTTCGTTAAATACTACTTCTGAAAAGGCATTAAATTTATCATCCTTGATAATCATAAATGAGATAGTATTGTGTGGAAGGCCTGTAGAAGAGAACGTTTATTGAAGCAGATCGGAGGTGCAAAAGTGCAAAAAAAGATATTAGTTATAGATGACGATAAAGATATAGTAAAACTTATAACAAAGAGTTTAAGCTATGAAGGATTTGAAACTATTTCGGCATATTCTGGGAAAGAGGCCTTATGTGTATTGAAAGAAAATAATATTGATTTCATCATTCTTGATATAATGATGCCTGATATGGATGGCCTTGATGTCTGCAGAAGCATCAGAAAATCTTATAATGCTCCAATTCTGTTTTTAAGCGCCCGGGATAAGGATATTGATAAAATCGTTGGGCTCGAAATAGGGGCAGATGATTATATGACAAAGCCCTTTAGTATTCAGGAGCTTAATTCCAGGATAAGGGCCAACTTCAGGAAAGTCGACAGGCTGTTTAAAGAGTGGAATGAACTTAGTCCAAATAGAGAAAAGATTGATTCGCCTCTCATTTTGAATGATAAGACTTTTGAAGCATTTCTAAATAACAAAAAGCTTAACTTATCAACAAAGGAATTTCAAATATTGTCCATGCTCATGCATAACCCCAATAATGTATTGACTCGTGAGCGGATATATGAATATGTCTGGGGAGACGAATACGGAGAATTAAATACTGTAACGGTTCATATAAAAAATATCCGTAAGAAACTTGGTCCTGAATATGATTTTATTAAAACAATTTGGGGAATTGGATATAAGTATAAGGAAAGAGAGTGATAATATGAAACTGAAAATAAAGCTTCCTTTACTATTTCTGGTTATGTTTATAGTTTTTATGGCTTCAATTGGAATCTATTTGAAGTTTATCTTTGCAGAATATTCACCTATATCTAGTTCATTACTGGATCCATCATATATAGTATTACTCCTCCCCATATTTGCTATTGCCTGTTTCATCTTTATTATTTTAATTATGTATATCCATTTTTGCATAGAAGAACCAATAAGACTACTTAATTACAGACTAGAAAGAATAAATATTGTGCATCCATTGCCGCCACTTGCGCTAAGGAGTAATGATGAAATTGGAGACCTTTATAATCATTTTAATAATATGGAAAAGAGGCTCCAACTAGCACATAAAGAGCAAATGGATATGATTGCTGCCATTGCTCATGATCTAAAAGCACCATTAACATCTATTAATGGTTTCGCTGAACTGTTAGCCATGCAAAAGGGTCTACCAGAAAATGAAAAGCAGGAATATTATGAGTTGATTCAAAAAAAGTCAAAATATATGGCTGAACTCATCAACGACTTTGTAAGCTTCATCAAAGAGAAACTGAATTTAGAATCCATGACCGTGAAACCCGTTAATGCATCAAAATTATTTGAGAACATTGCTCTAGAATATGAACATGAGCTATCAGGATTTGACTATGAGCTTATTTACAAACATTTATTTAAGGAAAATATGATGCTTATGGTCAATGAGATTATGATAGGTCGAGTCTTTGGTAATCTATTCAGTAATGTTGTAAGATATGGAGGAAAAAATGAGTTGAAAGTGTATATGACTGGATACTCACAAGGGGCTTATACCTATTTTGAAATTGAGGATAATGGGATTGGAGTACCGGATAAGGATATATCTTCACTATTTCTTAAATTTTTCACTGTGGATAAATCCAGGCAAATTGAAAATGGTGGGATAGGACTTGGACTAGCAAGCTGTAAATCAATTATTGAATATCATGGTGGAGAAATCTATGCATATTCTTCTGAATATGGTGGCCTGGGTATAAAGTTCAGCCTTCCACTTGTACAACACTAATTTTATTTCTCTAAAATAAATTAAAGGTCACTGTTGGTTGAACGTAGAGAACACCGGCAGTGGCTTTTTTGCTTCCTAATACTTTATAATTTTTTACATTCTCTTTATAAAGATTTATTTTCCTTTTAGGGCAGCTTTATTTTTATATCGTAAAATTTACTTGTAGCGTAAAAACTACAAGTAAATTGATAGGAGGAAATGATATGGTAGAGAATCAAGTTCGTGGCACGGACATAGATAGGTGCCGCTATTTCGAAACATGTACTCTTATGCTTAATCAGAGAAGGATGGAAGTAATAAATATAACTAGAGAAGGAGGATACTGCAATGTCAATTGAATTTAGCCGTTGGCCAAACAACTATATGATGTCATATCAAGTAACTAAAGCTCTAGGTTTGGCAAGTCTTGGTGCTGCTGACGTCACCGAAATTTATGAAGCATGCAAAAAAATAGATCCAAATGATAAGGAAACATGGCATAGGGAATGGCTCATAACAGCAGACGCTTTGGAAAGGCATGGTAAGGAGGCAGAAGCGGTTGGAAACTGGTATACAGCACGTAACTGTTACATTCGTGCTTGCAATTACCACCGAATCGCTGAATATGCTGTGATGGATAATGATGCCGAGAAACTCCGTATATTTAGGAAAGTAAATGAACTCTTTGAAGCTGCTGGAAAGTACTTTGATGTAAAACCAGAGAAAATCCAAGTAGATTATGAGGATGTCAAGTTGGATGGGTACTTTTTCTCACCTCCTTGGATAAAAGGTCCGAAGCCCACAATTTTGGCCCTCAATGGTGGTGATGAGTGGTCAATTGAGAACTATTTCTGGTTAGGACCTGCCTTTATTTCGTGTGGATATAACTTTATGGTCTATGATCAGCCTGGAACTGGTCTTTCAATGTACGAAAAAGGAAAGGGCAGAAGAGCTGACAGCGAGGCTTTTCATTCAAGAGCAATTGACTTTCTTCTAACTAGACCGGAAGTGGATCCTAACAAGATTATTGTTCATGGTGAGAGTTTTGCGGCATATGACTCCCTTAGATTTGCTGCATTCGACAACAGGATTGCTGCCGTCATCTCTGACGGAGGAACCCACGCGTTCGACTGGGAGGCAATGCTAAAATGGATGCCACCAAGTTTAGCTGCTCACGGCATGAGAATTTTGGGTGCAAAAAGCTTGGATGACTTTGCTGGAAATCCTCGTTTTGCCTACAATCTTGAGGGCGTGCTTCACCAGATAGAATGCCCACTTCTTGTGATGCACGGTGCGGAAGAGATATTGGTTCAGCCCAATCCGCTAACACAAGCTCTTAAAAATTACGAGCAGGCTGGTTCGAAAAACAAGACGTTCTTCGCCATAGAGGATAGAAGACTTGGCGGATTAGAACACTGCCAAGTAGACAACATAAATGTGCTGCATGAGGTAGTACTGAATTGGCTTTGTTCTATTGGTCTTGGACCTTCTGCACCTAGACCAAGTGATTTCTAGGATATTTTTAAGTTAATCAGAAGGTGGAGCTTATGAAACTTACATTTATACAGGTGGAACCGTGCTTGTTAGAAAGCATATAGCGAGATATTTTAATTTAAGGATACGGAAGATATTAAAGAAAATTTAGATGATTATTTTAAAGAATTAACTTATGTAGTAGTAGGATAGCCATTTGCCACTGTATTTAAAATATAATGATGATGAAATTCCTGTTAAGATAATTGGAATTAATGGAAAGCCTGGAACTGGAATAAAGAAAGCAATGATCATTTGTTTTTATTTAGTTCATGTTAAGTTAATTATAAATAAGGTATATCATATGCCAATTTTTAAAATTCATGATAAATTAGAAAATATTGATTTAATGGAGTTAAGTAATATCGTTAAGGAGACACGTAACTTTGAGGGCCAGTACATATTTCTAATTCTGAATGATGGAATTGAGAAACTTGGAATAGAAAGAGGAAGAAGTTGTATTAAGGCTTTCGACAGAAGAAAAATTTCTTGGAGTGTAAGTTAGTATATATTAGTGAATTAAAAAATATAATCAAATATATATTACAATTTGGTATAAAAGGGATACTTAGAGTAATAGGAACTTTGAGTATTCCTTTTTCTATTTTGAAGAGGTACTAACGATGATGAAATTATATAAAAAGGAACAACTAGAGGAACTAAAATAAAAATACTCAAAGTAAATATTAAATTAAGTAGAGGAAATAAAAATCATGTTAGGCGAAAAAGAAATAGAGCTTAAAATTGTACTGTAGTTGCACTATTTTATTTTGATAAGCAAAAAATAATAAGAAATTAAACAAAAAAATGAACAAAAGTTTTCATACTGATTCTTAAAAGGAAAGTCAAAAAAATATAGATAAATATTTTAGGAGTTTAGTGCATATATACGCTAATACTTGATATTAAATGCTAGCATCCTATATCAAAGAATTTGGATTTATAAATGTAAAAGAGATGAGGAATCAAGAGATAAGAGATAGTGCTTTTCTCTCAAATCTACCAACAAGCTATTTCAATATATGTAATTATTTGTATGAAATAGGAATTAGGCGTATAATTTAATATTATTTACAACAAGAAAGGAGGCTGTCAATAAAGAACGAATGATAACAGAAGATCATTTTTAATTATTATTAAAAGTGGACTTGCAGTGATATCAAAAAAATGAAAAGTTATGTGGGAGGAATAAGATAATGAAAAAAATAAAAGTAGGTTTTCGAAATAAAAAATCTAAAAGTTTACTTATTGGAGCAATTGCACTTATTTCAGTAATTACTGCAGGTAATTGCCAATATTCTAGTGCTGCAGTAGTTAATAATACATCTGCAATTCAAGATGCTAGCGGAAATTCTGTTTCAGAAAAAGAAAATTATTCAATACCTGAAAAATCTAAAATAGTGATTGGAAAAACTGTTGAAGATAAGGGAATTAAGGTTACTCTATCTGATTGTTATGCAGATACTCATATGCTTACTTTTACAACACATTTGGATAGTAAAGAAAGAGGTGATTATGCACAAGAGTTGAAACCAAGTATATCTATTAATGGAAAGATAATAAATAATGAAACAAATAAATTTAAGTACGATTATATCCATAACGATGATGGAACTTGTGATATAGTGACACATATTTACTTAGACAATATAGATACAAGTCAAAATTTAAATATTTCAATAGATTATGATAGGATAGGGGTAACTAGTACATCCAATATTGACTCGTATGTAACAGGGAATTGGAAATTCAATTTTGCAATTGGCGCATCTCAAATAGACAAGCCGATTTTAGCCAAGGATATTAATCAGACTCTAGTAATAGATAGCCATGAACTATATGTGCACAATATAAAAATATTCCCATACAGAATTGAATTTACAGGAGGCAGTGATATCGATAGTTTTAGTGATACTACAGATATGGCATCATGGGAACTTACGGATGATAAAGGAAATAAGATTAAGGAATCAGATGGTCATGGATCTGATAAAAGTATAATGTTAAATTATTTTGTTGACACAACTGATATGAGAAGTGTAACGATAATCCCAAGAACTTCTTTTAACAACCCTGATACAGCATATCCTAGAAAATTTCCTACTATTAGCAATTATGATAAAGCCATTACAATAAATATAAGATAATAAGTAAAAGAAATACTTAAAGTAATAAGAACTTTAAGTATTTCTTTACTTATGTAGGAGAATTATCATGAGAAAAAGATTAAGTATATGCATATTCTTTATTACTGTGCTAATAGTTTGCTCATCATATTCTTTATATCCTAGAAAAGGAACTTTAAATGATTTTTTATTTAGTAATTATAACAAGGAAAATATAGAGGAAATTGAGATTAGAAGTACATCGGGAGGCGAAGATAAAACAATTAAAGATAAGATTGAGATAAACGATATTTTATTTAATTTATCTAAAATAAAACTAATTCAACATTATGGTAGCATATCAAATAGGACAAAAGTTTCTTATCATATATATATTTACGATAAAAATAGTATATCTGCTGAAGTTATTATACAAGGCAAGGAATATATCAGTATTGCTAATAATATTAATAATTCTAATAAAGAATATAAAATTATTGAAAATACTTTAGATTTGGATTATATAAATAGACTAATTTCGCAGTGAGGAATATCCAGCGTTCATATAAGTTAATAATATGTTTTTCATATTTTGATACTAAGAATATAAATAAACTTCGAGTAGTATGTTTCTTAATCTATAATTACATATAGATTAAGAAGTTATATTCTAAGTAGATAAAATAAAATTTTTATAAATTAAATGTTGTGTATATTGTATAAACAAGCAATACAGTACATATTTTTCTAGGTAAGATTAAGGATATTTGGACTTTGTATAAGGTAATTGAGGTATAAGAACCATACTAATGACATAAAAAAGAATACTAAAATAAGTATTGCATTTAGATAAGCAATTTATAAGTAGATTGTATTACAATTCCCATATAAAAGTATTTGAATGGAATATAGGAACAAGGAAGTAGTTATGACAACATATATAATAGTGTGCTAAGATTGAATAGTAAGATAGTAATGTATTACAATAATGTTATTGCAACTATTGAAATCGTATAATAATTAGAGGATGATTAAAAATGAAAGTTGATCTAAGCAAAATTGTTAATAATAAAAAAATCACACCGATAGAAGAACAAGTATTAGAATATATAATCAATAATATTGATAGTGTAATGGATCTTGGCGTTAGAGGGGTTGCTGCTGAAAACTACACATCTACATCAACTATTATGAGACTTTCAAAAAAATTAGGTTTTACAGGATTTATAGATATGATTTATAATATAACACCACTAATAGATGGTGGTGGCACGGGAATTATAGAAGAGTCAGAAGCATTAATAGGTACTGATATTAAGTTTTTATCTAAATATACAGATGAGGAAAATGTAAAAAGGTTTATAGAAATATTAGCAAGTGGAACCAAAAAGTATATTTTTATTTATGCAAGAGGCTACTCTGAAATCACTGGAGAATACTTTAACAAAAAGCTGCTTGGGGTAGGGATAAAGAGCATATTAATAGATTCTAAGGGGAGTTTTGAAAATAATCTAGAAGACATGGAAACATTAATAGTAATATCAAAATCTGGAGAGACTAAAGAAGTATTAGATAAGGTTCAAGTGGCGAAGAAGAAAAATAAAGTAGTAATTTCCTTCACAAAGGAAGTAGAAAACAGTATTTCAGCTCTTTCAGATATTTCATTTAAGATATTTGATATGCATAAATTAGATGACAGTAATGTGCTGCCTAACTCATTTTTTGCAAATATGCTTATGTTTATGGAATACTTAATTTACAGATATTATCAAGAAACAAGAAAAGAAAATAAATAGTCAAATCAAGAAACCTGTTATCTTTTAAGCTAACAGGTTTCTTAATGCTTGAAATCTATTTTAATTCAATGAAAACGTATATATAATGAGCCTATGGATGACACAATAATTGATAAGAGGTGGAATATATGAAGGATAAAATTATGAATGCTATGCAAAGATTTTCTAAGGCTATGTTTATTCCAGTATTAATACTTCCGATTGTAGGTATATTAATAGCTTTTGGAAATATTCTCACAAATACCAAATTAGCAGAATATGCACCGTTCTTAAAAAATAGTGTGATATTTGGATTTGGAAAAATATTATCAGGATCCTTGGTTCCTATACTATCAAACCTTGGAATAATATTCTGTGTTGGTTTAGCTGTAGGACTTGCAAAAGAGAAAAAAGCAGAATCAGGTTTCACATCAGTACTAGTTTACTTAATATTTAATAATGCCATGAATATTTTCTTAAGTTTATCAGGGAAGTTAGTAAATCCAGATAATTTAAGAGGTTCTGGGCAGGCGATTGTACTTGGAACTCAAGTTTTGGATATGGGAGTTTTTTTAGGAATAATTTTAGGTATAGTGGTAGCGTATTTTCATAATAAATATTGCAAGAAAGAATTTAATGGAGCATTTCAAATATATGGGGGTTCAAGATTAGTATTCTTAATTTTAATTCCAGTAGTTGTTGTATTAGCTGTTATACTTTCTTATGTTTGGCCATCAGTACAGTGGGGAATATCAAGTTTAGGGTATTACATACAAAAGAGTGGTAATTTTGGAGTATTTATGTATGGAACACTAGAAAGACTTTTAATACCAACAGGATTGCATCATTTGGTATATACTCCATTCTTATATAGTCAGCTTGGAGGAATAGAGACTATAGGGGGGAAGGCGATAGAAGGAGCAAGAAACATTTATTTTGCACAAATTGCAGATCCTTCAATTAAAGTTTTATCTAGCACAGTTATATGGGATGCTAGAGGATTATCAAAGATGTTTGGATTAGTAGGAGCGTGTTTAGCACTTTATCACACAGCTGATGCTGATAAGAAAAAGAAGGCTAGAGCGATTCTTATACCAGCAGCAGTAACTTCAATAATAGCAGGTGTTACAGAACCAATTGAATTTTCATTCTTATTTACAGCACCAATATTATTTGGAGTACATGCAGTTTTAAGCGGTCTTGGAATGGTAGCTTTAAATATATTAAACGTAAGGGCTATAGCACCTAATGGATTTATAGATTTCTTACTTTATAATTTACCATTAGGCATAGAAAAAACAGGTTGGCCAATGTTTATTTTAGTAGGTATAGTACAGTTTGTAGTTTACTATGTGATATTTAGATTTCTAATAGTTAAGCTTAACTTAAAGACTACTGGAAGAGAAGACAGTAATGAAGAAGTTAAACTTTATACCAAGCAAGATTATAAGGATAAAGTAACAGTAGGCCAAGGGGCTGGAGATAAAGAATCAACATCAGGAAATGAAGCTTTTGTAATAATAGAGGCCCTAGGAGGAAAGGAAAATATTAAAAAAGTAGATAACTGTTTCACAAGACTAAGATTAATCCTTGATGACACATCAAAAGTTGATGAAGCTACATTAAAGGGAACAGGGGCTACAGGAGTAGTTAAAAAAGGAGAAAATGTTCAAGTAATTTATGGATTACATGTAACTAGAATAAGATCTATAGTGGATGAAGCACTAGGAATTGTAGGAGAATAATAATTTAAATCGTAGAAATATTTGAAGAATAATATAAATTAAAGGAAAGAGGTAATATATATGAAAAAACATTCTATTGTTATTGCAGGAGGAGGAAGCACATTCACTCCAGGAATAGTTATGATGCTATTAGATAATCTACACCGTTTTCCAATTAGAAAATTAAAATTATATGATAATGATGCTGAGCGTCAAGGTGTCATTGGTGAAGCTTTAAAAATTGTATTAAAAGAAAATGCACCAGATATCGAATTTTCTTATACAACAGATCCCAAAGAAGCATTTACAGATGTTGATTTCTGTATGGCCCATATACGTGTTGGAAAATATGAAATGCGTGAGAAGGATGAAAAGATTCCTTTAAAATATGGAGTGCTTGGTCAAGAAACTTGTGGAGCAGGAGGAATTGCTTATGGAATGAGAAGTATAGGAGGTATGCTAGAGTTAATAGATTTGATGGAAAAATATTCACCAGACTGTTGGATGTTGAATTACTCTAACCCAGCATCAATTGTTGCTGAAGCCTGCCGCAGATTAAAACCAAATTCGAAGGTATTAAACATTTGTGACATGCCGGTTGGAACACTTCGTCGTATGGCTGGTATTGTGAACCTAGAACCAAGTGATTTAGAAGTTAAATACTTTGGTTTAAACCATTTTGGATGGTGGACTAGCATTAAAGATAAACAAGGTAATGACTTAACAGACAGGATTAAAGCTTATGTTGCAGAAAATGGCTACTTAACAGTAAAAGAAGTAGAGACACAACATACTGATCCAAGCTGGCAGGAAACTCATAAAAAAGCAAAGGATTTATTAGCAGTAGACCCAAGATTTTTACCTAATACTTACTTAAAATACTATCTATATCCAGATTATGTTGTAGAGCATTCTAATGCAGAATATTCTAGGGCAAACGAAGTAATGGACGGAAGAGAAAAAGATGTATTCAATGCAGCACGTGCTATTACAAAGGCAGGAACAGCAAAAGGCGGAGAATTCCATATTGATGCTCATGCTACCTTTATCGTAGATTTAGCTAGAGCGATTGCCTATAACACTCATGAAAGAATGTTATGCATTGTAGAAAATAAAGGTGCTATTTCTAATTTTGATTCTACAGCTATGGTGGAAGTTCCATGCATTGTTGGAAGTGATGGGCCAGAACCTTTAGCACAAGGAGAAATTCCACAATTCCAAAAGGGATTAATGGAGCAACAAGTATCAGTAGAAAAATTAGTTGTTGAGGCATGGATTGAAAATAGCTATTTGAAATTATGGCAGGCACTTACTTTATCTAAGACTGTAGCAAGTGCTAGAGTTGCTAAATTATTATTAGATGATCTTATTGAAGTTAATAAGGGCTATTGGCCGGAATTAAAGTAGGAGTATGTATGTTTAAGAATTTGTTTAATAAAAATAAGAATAAAGTATTTTATGCTTTTGCTAATGGTGTAAGTGTTGACCTAAGTCAGGTTAATGATGAAGTGTTCTCACAAAAAATGATGGGGGAAGGAGTTGCGATTAAACCAAGTGAAGGAAAAATATATTCACCTTGTGATGGAACGATAGCGGCAGTTATGAAGGAAAGTAAGCATGCTGTTGGAATAAGGACCAAAGATGGAGTAGAATTTCTAATTCACGTGGGAATTGATACTATAGCTCTAAACGGAGAAGGTTTTGAACTATATTGCGAAGAAGGAAACGCAGTAAAAAAAGGTGATCTTCTTTTAAGCTTTGACAGAAAATTTATTAAGGAAAAGGGCTTAGACGATATTACTATGCTGGTAATATCAGAACTTAATAATCATAAAATTGTGGATATCCATATTGATTTGGATATGAAGGCAAATGAGATAATCCTACTAGAGTACAACTAGTTTATTAAAGATACAATAAATTAAAATGATAAATTATGAAGGTTGATTTAAATAATCTAGAGTATAATATGCGAATATATGCTCTAGATTATTTTTTATTCTCTAAGATTATAGTTGTTAAATAATCCTTTGTATAAATCAATATACTGGCAAGAGAGTCAAGTCTATATACTGGAGTGACTTACGCAAGTGATAATGTTTATATAATATAAAAAACAAAATACGAAAGAAGTCGAGAGATTTTATAATTTTTATGCTATATTTTTACAAAAAATGTAAAACAAGTGTGATATTGTATGTAATGTATAAATCGTAATTACATTATATACATTACGTAGAATGGGGGGATACGATGAAAGATGCTACCATAATGCTCAGAGTTACAACAGAACAGAAGCTAGCTATAAAAAGAATGGCTAGAAAGCAAGGAATGACTATTACAGAATTTATGCTATTTAATATGATGAAATCGATTAGTGAATCTGAATTATCTGAAATAAACGGAGATATTAATTTGAATTTAGAATCCAAAGAATAGTAAGTTGATCTTGAGTTTTACCTGCTTGTATATAAAGTATAGACAAGCAATACATTGTACAAATACTGTTTAATGGCCTAAGATACTAGCAGTATGATAGCTATATAAACTACATACAAAGGAATATTAATGGAGAAACATTTCATAAGGATAAATAATTTTTAGGTGAACGGTGGTATAAACGCCATAAAAAGATATTCAAATAGAATGTAAAAGTAAAAAAGGGGGATTAAAAAATGAGAATCAGTGCAGACATAGGCTACAATACAACAAATTTTATTGGACATAACATAGAAGGCTCCTTTTCATCGACAGTAAAAGAAAAGATGCACGAGTTAGAGACGGCTAAATATACTGTTGAGTACAATAATAAAACATATTTAATTGGTAATGATGATGGATTTACCAGCATAGAACATTCAAGAGATAAGGATATTATATTTCATATTTGCCTATATACAGCTATAGCAGCTACAATGAGTTCAACAATAGATAACAATGTAAGGGTTATAACAGGACTTCCTGCTCAATTTTTTGCAGAACAAAAGAATTCTCTGATAAAAGCTCTTGAAAATAGACGAGTCTTTATGAAACTTAATGGAGAAAATAGAAGTTTTACAATTACCAAAGTAATTGTATTTCCTCAGTCGGCAGGATTATTTTTATATGATAAATCATTAGTAGAAAAGGATACGCTAGTAGTAGATATAGGTGGTGGTACACTAGATATAGCATATATGAGCAATGGCCAATTTAAAGAAGGTAGAACGTATCCATTGGGAGTGAATCCGACATATGATGTACTTCTACAAGAGTTAACCAAATATGGAGTCAACTACTCTAATCGTATGAAAGCAGAACAAATAATTGCAGATAAAGCTATATTTGTAGAAGGAAAGGAAATAGACGTAAGCAAGGATATTGATAATGTATTAAGTTTGAGAGCAGGAGAAATAATAAATGCCATAAAACAGGCATTTCCAGAGCAATCGAAATATTCGAGATTTGTTTTCATAGGTGGGGGAGCCTTATTGCTTAAAAATTATTTAAAAGACTATAGAGTATTAGATGATGCACAGATGATTAATGTAAAAACTTATGACATAATAGGTAAGAGTAAGAATGTGTAAAAAGTTAAAAACTACAATTACTTTAGCTCCCCATATTAAGGAATTTGCATCTAAAGAAGCTAAATCTCTGGGTTTAGATTTTTCTGCATATATAACTGTACTAATAGGTGAAAAAATGAGAGGTACTATGATACCTTCAACGATTAAAAAAGTTAGTGATGATAAAATTGATGAGGCAGCTATATCCATAGACGAAAAAGAATCTATAAAAATAGATAGTGAGCAGGAAAATGAGATAGATAGATTGCTTCAGTGGTAAAGAACAGATGAAAATTTTCATCTGTTCTTATGCATCTCATTATTAATAAAAGGATATGAATGTATAGTTGCTAGATTATAGAAATTTATATGAAATCTATGTAATATTTCACAAAAAGTAAAAGAACTAATATAATTAATTGCTATTAGTATGTATAATAGTAATTAAGTAATGATAAAATGAAATTTTCATTGAAATAAATTTTGATTTTATGCTTACTACATGATATAAATTAATTTAAAATATTTACTATAGATATAACTGTTTAAAGGGGGAGTGAGAATATGGAAGTTGTTTTAGAACAGTTTATTCCATCAGATAAGCCTAAGAGAATTAGTAACATACTCCAAAAGATTTCAATTGTTTTTTTAGTAGTTGGATTAATGATTGTTTTTGCATCACCAATAATCGGAATAGCGCTAATAATAGTAGCATTAATATTTTTTGTGGGAAGTTACTTTATGTATATTGATTATGAGTATGAGTTATATAATGGTGATATAACAATAACTAAGGTCTACAATGCAAGTAGAAGAAAGATTGCCCAAAAGATTAGTAGAGATGATGTGAGAAAAGTATATCTTACAGAACGGAAAGATGCTCTTAAGAGCGGGGTGGCAGCGTATTATAATACTAATATAAATGGACTAAAGATTTATACTTTTGAATTAAACAACAATAAAATAATACAATTAGCCTTAAATGAAGAACTTGAAAAAATAGTCAAGATAATTTATGTTCAAAAAATTACATTTTAAAAATACAGTATAGTTAATAAGTGTATTCCTTAAACTACAAAAAGGAGTACACTTTTTTTATGTTCTAAGAACTAATTGTTTTATATATAAATTTAATTCTTAAAATTAGCAATAATAGTGGGAACAGTACCACATAAGATGAATTATAGTTTTCGAAAATATAAATCATATGAATAGGAAGGCGTAATGGATAATATATTAGAAACCATGCATTGTACATGGGGGAGAAAGGAAATTTATATAATTTATTATTTAGGTAAAAAACGTATTGACACATTATATATGGAACTGGTATCATATTAACATGAAAACGGTTTTCAAGGTTGATTGAATTAGGAGGGGACATTAATGAAGGAACAAATAGTAGCAAAAGAAATTCTAGAGAATATTGGTGGAAAAGAAAATATAAAATCAGTAGAACATTGTGCAACTAGATTAAGACTTATACTTAATGATAAGGAAAAAATAAATGAAAAAGCTATTGAAAATATTGATGGTGTAAAAGGACAATTTTTCTCGGCAGCGCAATACCAAATAATTCTTGGAACAGGATTTGTAAATAAAGTTTATGATGTCATAGTTGGACAAAATTCTGACTTAGTAACTGGAAATAATAAAGAGGAAGCTTATAGCCAAATGACATTAATTCAAAAAATATCTAGAACTTTTGGAGATGTATTTGTACCTATAATACCAGTATTAGTCGCAACAGGTTTGTTTATGGGACTAAGAGGTCTTTTGACAAATCTAGGAGTTCAAATGAATGAGAATTTTGTTCTCTTTACTCAAGTATTAACAGATACTGCTTTTGCATTTTTACCAGCATTAGTTGCATGGTCAACCATGAAAAAGTTTGGAGGTACACCAGTAATAGGTATAGTAATAGGATTAATGCTCGTATCACCAAGTTTACCAAATGCTTATGCTGTGGCAGCGGGAACAGCAACGCCAATTAATCTAACTATACTAGGATTAAATATTCCTGTAGTTGGATACCAAGGATCTGTATTGCCAGCATTAGTATTAGGAATTATTGCAGCTAAAACTCAAAAGGCACTTAAGAAAGTAGTTCCAGATGTATTGGATCTAATAGTAACTCCATTTATTACATTATTATTTTCAATGGTACTAGGATTATTAATAGTTGGGCCAATTATGCATAATGCTGAGCAATTAATATTTGGAGCAATCAAAGGATTCATGGGGCTTCCATTTGGATTAGGTGGACTAGTTGTAGGAGGAGTACATCAACTTATAGTTGTTACTGGAGTTCACCATGCATTAAATGCTTTAGAAGTTGAATTACTATCCAGCACAGGAAAAGATGCATTTAATGCAATGATAACTTGTGGTATTGTAGCACAAGGTGCGGCAGCTTTAGCAGTAGCCGTCAAAACAAAAGATAAAAAGAAGCGCTCATTATATATTTCATCGGCAATTCCAGCATTTTTAGGTATTACTGAACCAGCAATATTTGGTGTTAACTTAAGATTCATAAAACCATTTATATTTGGATGTGCAGGAGGGGCAGTTGGAGGAATGCTTTCAGGAATACTTCATCTAGCAGGTACAGGAATGGGAATTACAGCATTACCAGGTATGCTATTATATGTGAACAATCTTGGAAGTTACATTTTAGTTAACGTTGTAGCTATAGCTGTTGCTTTTTGCTTAACATTGTTCTTCTTCAAGCCAGAAGAATAGGAATAATAAAAAATATTTAGATGAATTATAGATAGATTTAGCAGGGATAATTTTGCTTGCTAAATCTATCAAGCTATATAAAGCTATATTTTATATATTAATATCCATATAAGTTTATAAGTTATCTTTTCAATAATATGTATTAATGATATATAATAATATTTATATAAAACATATATGGAGGATAATATGGATCGAAAAGTCACAATTCAAGATATTGCTAATATGGTTAATGTTTCAAAGAGTAGTGTTTCTAGATATTTGAATAATGGATATGTGAGCGAAGAAAATGCTAAGAAGATAAAAGAAGCGATTGAAAAGACCGGATTTGAAACTAATTTTTTTGCAAAGAGATTAAAGACTAAAAAAAGTGGATTAGTTGGAATTGTAATTCCTAGAATCGATTCTGTTACAATAGGCAAGGTATTAACTGGTATCAATAAAAAATTAATGGAAAATGATTATCAAGGAATTATCTTGATCAGTGAATTAGACATAGAGAAAGAACTAGCAAACATTAATAGCCTTTATCAGCAAGGGGTTGATGGAATAATTATTAATTCTATGGCTATTACTAAAAAGCATATTCAATTAATTAGTAGGCTTAGTATTCCAACTATATTTACAGGACAAAAAAATGAGTTTACTAATTATATAAAAATAGATGATTATGAAGCAGGAAAAATACTTGGAAGTTACTTTAAATCTAAGGGGCATAAAAATATAGTATTTTTAGGAGTAAATGAATGGGATATAGCAGTAGGAGTGGATCGTAAAATTGGATTCATTGATGCCGTGAAGAAAGATAATCCAGATTGTAATGTTCAATTTGTTGAGACTGATTTTTCATTTACTAATGCATACAGTAAGGCTAGCCAGATATTAGAATATAAGCCCACAGCAATAGTTTGTGCAACTGATAATATTTGTTTAGGAGTACTTAGATATTTACATGAAAATAATATTAAAGTTCCAGAAGAAATTTCAGTAGCTGGATTTGGAGGATATGATATAGGAAGTGTTTCATACCCTACACTTACAACAGTAGCTTTTGATTATGAATTAATTGGTATAAAAGCAGCTCAAGGAATCCTAGATTTAATAGAGGGAAAAGAGTTAGAAGAGAATAAGGATACTTCCTTGAAGCTAATAGAAAGAGAAAGTGTGGGTGGGATTAATTAAATTAATAGGAGAAGAGGAAAGATGCCAAACCCAAAATCATACCAGGAAATAAACCAAAATTTAAATAATTATTACAGTAATAAAGAAATGAGTATATGGCGAAACAACTTTCACATTGAGATGCCATTTGGTTTGATCAATGACCCAAATGGATTAAGTTATTATGACAATAAGTTTCATATATTCTATCAATGGAATCCATTTGGATGTGAGCATAAAACAAAGCACTGGGGATTAGTAACAACAACCAATTTCATTAACTTTACTAAGCCCCAAATGGCGTTAAAACCTCAAGATTGGTTCGATAGAAATGGATGCTATTCAGGTTGTGGAGTGGTTAAAGATAATGAGTTAAAGTTATACTACACAGGAAACGTAAAAGGTCCAAATGGAGAAAGAGAGTCATATCAGTGCTTAGCCATTTATCATAAAGATGGAATAATAGAGAAACATGGAGTAATTATAGATAAACAGCCAAATGGATATACAGCTCACTTTAGAGATCCATATGTATTTATAGAAGATGACACTTATTACATGATATTAGGTGTTCAAAGTGAAGACTTAAAAGGAAGAGCTTTAATTTATGAATCAATAGATTCAGTTAAATGGAACTTGCTTGGTGAGTTAAAAACCGATATGAAGGACTTTGGATACATGTGGGAATGTCCCAATATAATAAGGATAAGTAAAGGCAAACATGCATTTATATTTTCACCACAAGGTTTAGAAAAAGAAGAATTGAAAAATCAAAATTTATATCAGTCAGGGTATGTAATTGGTGAGCTAGATATAAAAAGTGTTGAGCTTAAAAATCATAGTAGATTTAAAGAATTAGATATGGGATTTGATTTTTATGCTCCACAAATATTTAAGCATAATGGTGAAAATATAATGATTGGATGGATCGGAATGCCAGATAGGGACTCTGAATACCCGACATATGAGCATGGATGGATGTATTCATTAACTATGCCTAGAGTTTTAGAGTATAAGAATAATGTCCTTTATCAAAAGCCCATTAATGAAATGAGAAATTTAAGAGAAAATGAATTAATAAATATTAAAGGGCTAACTTTGAATAACTACAATTTAGCTTTAGAGTCTCGTTCAGTAGAAATAATGATAAGTATAGAAGTTGAGGATATTGAATCTACAGAAGTTAAATTTAAATTTAATGGCGAATATATTCTGATAACATATGATAATAAAAGACAACTATGTACAGTTGATAGAAGTAATATGAATATTGGCGGAAAAGGCATAAGAAAATTCAAATTAAATTCTTCAAAAGAACTAAAAATGAATGTATTCATTGACAATTCTGTGATGGAAATATATTATCAAGATGGATTAGAAGTAACAACATTAACATATTACCCTAAGAGTGAAGGATTAGAACTTCAAATAAGAAATGATAGCAAAATTACAATTAATGAGCTAAATATGTGGAACTTAAGGAGTGTGAAGTATGAATAATAATGTTTTTTGCATTGGGGAACTTTTAATTGATATGGTTTGTGTAGATAATAAAGGTTTAAAAAATGGAGAGAAATTTAAGAAAAAAGCAGGTGGAGCACCAGCAAATGTAGCGGCGAGTATTTGTAAATTAGAAGGTAATGCTTATTTTTTAGGACAAGTAGGTAATGATTTTTTTGGTAAGCATTTAGTTGAGCTGCTAAAAAGCTTGAATATAAATACTGATATGACTGTAGAAAGAGGAAGTACAACAATTGCATTAGTTGGAATTGATGCAAATGGTGAACGTAACTTTGACTTCCTAAGAGGTAGTGATGGGGAATATTCGTTTGATAATATAGATTTATCAAAGATAAGTAATTCAGATATAATTCATTTTGGGTCTGCAACGGGATTTTTAGATGGAGAGTTAAAAAAGACATATTTTAAACTATTAGAATATGCGAAATCTAATAACATATATGTATCATTTGATCCTAATTACCGCGATGCACTAATCACTCAAGACAAGTTAGAGTTGTTTGTTGAGGATTGTGTTAAATTCTTGAGATACAGTAACTTTACGAAACTAAGTGATGAAGAATTATATTTAATAACAAAAGAAAAAGATATAGAAAGCGCTGTTAACAAGTTACATGAAATTGGAGTTAAGGTTGTAACGGTTACTTTAGGGTCTAAGGGCACATACTTAAGTGTTAATGGAAAAAATGAAGTAATACCATCTATAAAAATTAAGCAAGTAGATTCCACTGGTGCGGGAGATGCATTTGTTGGAGCAGTATTAAGGCAGGTATCCGATATTGATGACAAAGAGAGTATAAGTTTTGATAGATGGAAAGAGATAGTTTTATTTGCAAATAAGGTAGGTGCAATAACATGCACCAACTACGGGGCTATAGCCTCAATGCCGACACTAAACGAATTAAATTAAGCCGAAGTTAGATGAATTCATATATAGGAGGGAGATATTTTAAATATATCCCTTCTATATTTTTGGATTTTTATTTGATTATTGAATATAAGTTAATAATAATGAGTATGAAACTTATGATTTTATATTTTTATTATATGGTAGAATATTGAGAAAGGAACATATATAATATTAAAAATATTTAGTCAAGAAAATTCATGATGGGAGCATTACAAATGGTTGATTTTCTAAAAATTGCAAAAGAAGAAGCTAAGATGGCAATGAAAAAAGGGGAGATTCCAGTAGGAGCAGTGATTGTATTGGATGATAAAATAATAGGAAGAGCTCATAATTTAAAAGAAACCTTAAATGATAGTACTGCTCATGCTGAGATTTTAGCTATTAAAGAAGCTTCGAAATTTATTGGAGATTGGAGATTAAATAGAGCTGAAATGTATGTTACATTAGAACCTTGTCCCATGTGTGCGGGGGCGATAATTCAGAGTAGAATATCTAAAGTATATATAGGAACATTTAATAAAGATATGGGTGCTTGTGGTTCGGTAATTGATGTTACAGATAATAAATGGTTAAATTCTTTTGTAAGTACCAAATGGCTATATGATAAAGAATGTTCTGATATCATGTTGGAGTTTTTTTGCCAGAGAAGAAATAAGTATAAATAAATTATAAAAAATATATAGTTAAGAATGGAATTAATTTTAAATTTTATTGCAATATAGAAATAAACTATGTACTTTAAATCTTAAAAGTATTAGATTTAAGGTGCTTTTCTTATTTAAAGAGATTAGTAAAGATATAGGTAGTTAGTGAGAGCCAATTGGAAATATGGGGAATAAAATCACATTTTTAGAATATTATGAAGTTGAGATATAAAAATAAATATGATATAGTAATAGCAACTGGTCAGACCACTATACCAATGATTTTTAAACAAGAGGTGATTTTTAGTTGAAGTATTTAAAGCAGTTAATGATTATTCTAGTATCATATTTTTTAGGAACAATAGTACAAGTAGTTTTTAAATTACCTATACCAGGCACAGTTTTAGGTCTCATTTTTCTTTTCTTAGCGTTATATTTTGGAATTGTTAAAGTTGAGATGATTGAAGATATATGTGAGGTATTAATAACTCATATGTCATTCTTATTTATCCCAGCAGGGGTAGGGTTAGTGACATCATTTCAAGCAATTAAAGGCAAGATTATACCTTTCTCCACTATAATTGTTATTTCTACATTTGTAGTTTGGATTGTGACTGCCTACGTTGTTAAATTTTTAAGGAAGGTGACTTCAAAATGAATGATATGATAAATTCACCTGTTTTTGGAGTCTTAATATCTATTATTGCTTATGAAATAGGTCTTTTAATAAAACAAAAACTTAAGCTTTCAATATTTAATCCATTACTTATAGCAATAGTAATTCTAATTGCATTTTTATTAAAATTTAATATTAAGTATGATGATTATAATAGCGGGGGACAAATAATTTCTTTCTTTTTGGCTCCAGCAACTATTGCATTAGCATTACCATTATATAAAAAGTTTTCTTTGTTTAAAGAAAATGCTTTGCCTATTTTATCAGGTATTTTATTTGGAGCTGTATCTGGGATGATATCTGTAATTCTGCTTTCAAAGGCATTTAATCTTTCAAGCGAGCTTACAAAATCATTAATTCCTAAATCTATAACTACTCCTATAGGAATGGCATTATCTAAACAGTTAGGAGGGCTTCCTTCTGTAGCTGTTGTTGCCATTATAATTACTGGAATACTGGGTTCTATCATTGGACCATTCCTATATAAAATATTAAGGATAAATGATAAAGTAGCCATGGGAATTGCCATGGGAAGTTCATCACATGCTGTTGGGACAGCAAAAGCTATGGAAATAGGTGAAATTGAAGGAGCTATGAGTAGTTTGACTATTGCAATTTCTGGGATTGTGACTGTACTGATAGCACCTGTATTATGGAGTTTATTTTCAGTATTTTTAAATTAGTTAGGGGGGATTATCTTTGAATGGAGATAAAAATAACTACAAAAAGGGAGAGAGTCCAATTAATAAGTTATTTAGTTCTATTGATAATTTATTAATTGAAGAGAGAGAACAGAGGTTAAAAGTAAAGTTAGGAAAAGAGATAAAGAATAGCATATTCACAGATGAAATTATAATGAAACTTAATGAAAATGACTTCTCTGGTTTAATTGATGAGGAAGATAATAATATGGCGATGCTTTTTTCAAGTATATTTCCAGTATTTATAAAAAGTAGAGATGTTGTTTTTAGACTGTATAAGCATAAAATAGAAGTTAATTTATCTGATGAAATGAGCGATAGATATATTTATATCTTTTCTGATGGGAGGTTGACCTCTGGATTATTTCAATGTTTTAAACTAAGTGATGATGAATATGTATATGGAATAAAGAGAATAATTGATAGTATTCCTCTTTTTAAAATTGCTATTATGAACACATTGGATAGCTTTAGAAAAAATATTAGTATACATAATCATAAAATAGAGAATTCAAAAAATAAAGAACTGTTAGCAGAAAAAAATTACAACGAATTACTTAACTACTTATCAAAAGCAAACATATAAAGTTTTGAGAGGATGATATCGATGTTAAGTCCTGTGAAGAGTACAAAAATATATGAAATAGTAATAGAGCAAATAAAAGAAATTGTTAAAAGAGGAGAACTAAAGAGTGGAGATAAGTTACCATCTGAGAGAGATTTATGTGAGAAGCTTGAGGTTAGCAGGGCATCTGTTAGAGAAGCACTAAAATCTTTACAAATGCTTGGACTTATAGAATCTAAGCACGGGGAAGGGAATTTTATCAATGAAAATTTTGAAAATAGTCTGCT
Source organism: Clostridium sp. YIM B02569 (assembly GCF_022320765.1). Taxonomy (NCBI): domain Bacteria; kingdom Bacillati; phylum Bacillota; class Clostridia; order Eubacteriales; family Clostridiaceae; genus Clostridium; species Clostridium sp. YIM B02569. The sequence goes on from NZ_JAKJJX010000017.1 coordinate 39,733, forward strand.
TGAACCTTTATCTATTGTATTCTTACTTCTAGGAAGCAAAAGTGAGGATGTTCTTGAGCTTAGAAAAATAATTGAACCAGAAACAGCAGCTATCGCTGCTAAAAATATAACTGATGAACAACTTATAGAATTGAAGGAAATAATGGACGAATTAAATAATAATTCAGATATTGAAGCCTGTGCTATATTAGACAAAAAATTTCATTATAAAATAGCGCAAGCTACTGGCAATCACTTAATTTCAACTATAATGTTTTCTATATCTTCTTTGGTTGAAAAATATATTGAAAATTCAAAAGTTCATACTATTAATAAAATACCTGTAAAAAATCATCATGAAGAAATATGGAGAGCTTTAAAAGATCATGATTCTAATGCAGCTTCAATTGCGGCACAAAAACACTTGGAATTAAATCATATTGTTTAGAATCTATTTAGAAATTTAATTTGCATATTTCTGTTTAAAGTTCTATATTTAATAATTAATTTTAAATAGGGAGATGATTATCATGATTATTGATAAAATATTTTACAAAACATTATTTAAGAATTTATTTTCAGATACTTTTGAATTAAAACTTTGGGATGGAAGTTCAGAAATTTATGGGGAAGGGAATCCAGAATTCAGAATAATATTTAATGAGCCTATTCCTAAAGCCGATATTATAAAGGACCCTTCATTAACATTTGGTGAAGCTTATATGACTAAAAAAATAGATATTGAAGGAAGCATTCAAAAGGTTATAGAATCTTTATATAATAATCAGGAAAGTTTTTTGAGTAATAGTGACAAATATGCAAATTTACTAAGGATGGCTACAAATAGTATCAAAAATAGCAAGAAAAATATTGAGTTCCACTACGATATTGGAAATGATTTTTATAAATTATGGTTAGATGATACTATGACATATTCATGTGGATACTTCAAATCAAAAAGTGATTCATTAACTCAAGCACAAAAGAATAAAGTAGAGCATATTCTTAAAAAGTTAAACTTAAAAGAAGGAGAGACACTACTTGATATAGGTTGTGGTTGGGGTGAACTGATAATATCTGCAGCAAAAAAATATAAGGTAAAAGCTATGGGCATAACTTTAAGTTCTGAACAATTAGCAAAAGTTAAAGAAAGAATAAAAAGTGAAGGATTAGAGGATCTTATTGAAGTTGAACTTGTAGATTACAGAGAACTAAAAAATAGAACATTTGATAAAATCGTTAGTGTGGGAATGTTAGAACATGTAGGGCAAGATCATCTTGCAGAGTATTTTTCAAATGTCAATAACTTATTAAATGATAAAGGGGTATCTTTACTCCACTGCATAACATCAACAGAGGTTGGAGGAAATAATACATGGATTGATAAATATATATTCCCAGGCGGATATGTGCCAGCAGTTAGAGAACTAATCAATTGTATGTCAGATGAAAAGTTCACTTTAATTGATGCAGAAAACCTAAGACTTCATTATGGAAGAACTTTGGAGCATTGGGCAAAGAACTTTGAGAATGCATTGCTGGAGATAAGGAAGACTAAGGATGAAACATTTATAAGAATGTGGAGATTGTATTTAAATGCTTGTGCAGCATCTTTTAACTCCGGAAATATAAGTATTCATCAATTCGTATTCAATAAAGGAGTAAACAACGATTTACCATGGACTAGAGAGTATATGTATAAATAAGTTTATACAAGCACTTTAAGAGATAAATTTGTGGTAGTACTATTTATTTCATTATAGAAATGATAGCTAATTAAATTAGAAGTAATTTATAGTAGGCAAAAGTACTTAAATTTTAAGTATTTCTGCCTATTATTTGCATTAATTACGAAAATGGAAGTATGATGGTTTATATTGAATAAGAATAAATAGATTGTATTAAATGATAGGATTTGTATATATAAAATATTCAGTTGAATCGATAACAATTATATGATATTATAATAAAGCATTAAATACTATATGGAGAGATGTCCGAGTGGTCGAAGGAGCACGCCTGGAAAGCGTGTATAGGGGCAACTCTATCAGGGGTTCAAATCCCCTTCTCTCCGCCACCGCATATTTAGGGGCTTCCAGGTGTGCTCCACCTTATGGAAGCATAAAATTACTATACACGATTATTTACGGAAAATATCCGAATCGTGTGTAGTTTTTTTTATGTAAAGGTGGTAGATATTTTGAAAAGAAAAATAATAGAAGTTAGCACTAAAGGTACAACCTTTGATAGAGGCTATGACGAGTTTATCTTCAACTGCAGAGCTAGGAATTTAAGGCCTGCAACAATACAATTCTATGATAATTCAATGAGGAGTATTTATAAGTTTATTGATCCTAAGATGCCGATAAGGGATATAACCAAGGCTACAGTTGATAACTTTATTATAGGTTGTCAGACTGAATTGGATATAAAGGACATAACTATACATACTTATCTTAGGGCCTTAACGGCCATTCTATATTATTTCATGAGATCAGGATACATGGAAAAGTTTCATATACAATTAATAAAATGTGATAAACCAGTAACAGAAACTTGTACAGATGAAGAAGTAAAGTTGCTGATTAAAAATCGTGTGACATAAAATTGAGGGTAAACCGAAGATGAGTATTTTTCATATTACTTTTAACTCATGGGCTTCTTTATTTTTAATACATTTTTAATACTTTGTTGTGTATACTACATGTATTTAAAATTGTTGGTTGAACAATCTTTGAAATATAGTATAATTTATTTATGCAACACGTGTTGTATAAATGAGGGCGATAAAAAAAGTAAGATGCCACCAGTTGAATATAACTGATTTGGAATCGAACAAATAAACTCGCAAAAAGAAAGTTGCTTAATTTATTAAATATTGTAATTTTGGGAGGTTATATTTATGGCAAATGTATTATTCATCAAATCTAACGACAGACCAGCAGAGCAAGCGGTTAGTGTCAAAATGTACGATACTTTTTTGAAAACATACAAGGAGTCTCATCCACAGGATAAAATAATAGAACTGGATCTTTTTAGCGTTGGTCTTCCATATTACGGTAATACAGCTATTTCGGGACTTTATAAAGCAGCACAAGGATTAGAAAACACTGCGGAAGAAAGTCAGGCTGCAGAAATAGTGAACCACTATTTGAACGAATTTTTGGCCGTGGACAAAGTTGTTTTAGCATTCCCCTTATGGAACTTAACGGTTCCGGCCCCTCTCATCACTTATATTTCCTATTTGTTGCAATCAGGGAGAACGTTCAGATACACGGCAGAAGGTCAACCAGAAGGATTGGTTGGCGACAAAAAAGTTGCTCTTCTCTGTGCGCGTGGCGGAGACTTTTCGTCGGAATTTGCAGCTCCATTGGAGATGGGGTTAAATTACGTAAAGAATATATTTGGTGTATTGCTGGGTATCAAAAACCCTGAGATTGTAGTCATTGAAGGACACGCAAAATACAGAGACCGTGCTGAGGAAATTATCGAATCAGGATTGATCAGAGCTGCTGAACTGGCAGAAAACTTTTAAATGCAGCTAGGTCCCAACTAGGCTCAAGCAGTATCTTTTTTATACTCAAGGCACTTGGAGTGTGTGCATTGATAAAAAGTGTATAAATTAAATAAGGTTTGCAAGCTTGTAAAATAAGGCTTTCAGAGTATGCTGTTCGATTTACCAGGTAATGCTGGGAGGAAACAATACTCAGAAGCCTTTATTTTTATTGCTTGTGGCAATATATAGCCGCTTAAAATTTAGTTTTTTTATTTATTATTTCAGTTTAGGTCTCTAGCATCTGATGTATTCCCCCCATTATAAATGGAAGAATTTCTTTAGCAAGGATTTCGGGAGATATTACTTCATTATTAGTGATCCATTCATAGACTGAGCTTGAAATTGAGTTACTCACCATGATAGATAGTAATTTTATTCTTCTAGAATCGTAATTTGCAGATTTATAATTCTTAAATTTATTATATAAAAAATCAACTAGAGCATCTCCAGATTTTTTATTCATTATGGAAGCAACAGAAATATAACCACGCTTGCATGTTTCGCGAGCACTTTGATGGTATTCACAAACTGAGATAATTAAACTTCTAATAAATTTATCATCAATTTCGGCTTGAAGATTAATATTTTGAGATAATATTTCATTAAATCTATCTGATATTACAAAATCAAAAAGAGCATATTTATCTTGAAAATGAGCATAAAATGTAACTCTATTTATGGCAGCTTTTTCAGTAATATCTTTTATGGTAATGGATTCAAAATCTTTTTTGATTATTAAAGAAATGAAAGCGTCAATAATAAATTGACGGGTTCTTTTTGCTCTTGGGTCATTATAATTATTTTTTGTCTTCATAGAATCTCCTCACTATTTCTTAAATTAATATACAAAAAACATAAATTGTTGTATAGACAACACTATATAAATTTTGTTGTTTGATTATATAGTGTTATTACTTTAGTATAAATAATATAAATTATTTATACAACAATTGTTGTTTAGTTAAATAAAAAAATTTATTAACTTAATAATAATTAGGAGGTAACAAATGAGAAAAGCATTCATAAATACTAATAGTTGTCATAAATGTTTAGTGTGCAGCACTATAAAAAGCTGCCCTGCTAATGCAATTACACAGGATAGAAAATTTATTTTTAAAGTAGATTATCCAACAATAGATATAAATAAATGTGTTGGCTGTGGTAAATGCGCCAAAGCATGCCGTTATAATAAAGATAGAGTTATAACCATAAAAGAAAAATAGCTATATTTATACTAGTAGGCATTAAAGCAAATAGATGAATCGTAATATTTTTATTTTAAGGTATGTTCCAGAATAATGAATATTTTATATGTGATAAAGTTAAGACCGTCTCAGATGAAGCCATTAGCTTTAAGCGTATTTAATGGTTGGGAAAACCTAATTGGATAAATTACTAATACACAAACTATTAAATACAGAAATGATCAGTGATATTGAGCTGTAACAGATTAAAAGAGAAGGAGTGTATAATTATGAAAATAGAAATTTGGTCTGATTTTGCTTGCCCATTTTGTTATATGGGCAAACGCAACTTTGAAAAAGGATTAGAGCAGTTTGAACACAAGGAAGAGGTAGAAGTCGTATTTCGTAGTTTTCAATTAGATCCATATGTGAAAAAAAATACAGGAATGAATATCCATCAAGTATTATCTTCAAAGCATGGTATCTCATATGAAAAAGCAAAAGCATTGAACAATGAACTTAAACAAAAAGCGAAAAGGGTTGGGTTAGATTATCAATTTGATACAATGATTCCTACGAATTCATATGACGCACTTCGCCTTTCTTATTATGCAAAAGAGAATGGGAAGATGCGAGAGTTTATGGAGTGTATTATGAAAGCTCACTTTACTGATACACTAGATATTGGTGATCATGCAACACTTGCCAAACTTGCAAGTGAGATAGGTCTTGATGAAAACGAAGCTTTGAATGTTTTAGCAAATGATAAATATAGCGATAATATTGCAGATGATAAAGCCGAGGGATCGAAAATCGGCATTCAGGGTGTCCCATTTTTCATTGTAAATGACAAATATACCATCTCAGGAGCACAGCCCAGTGAAACTTTTTTAGAGGTATTACGACAAACATGGAAAGAAGATTATGACAATGCTAAGGCTAAAGCGCATAGATCAGAACAGTCATCAGATGACTATTGTTCCGATGGAACATGTAAATTTTAAAAGGAAGCTGTTATTTTTCCTCTAGATTGTCAAAAAGCATTTGAACTAGGTGCAAGCTTTATAATAAATTATTTATTTCCAAATAAAAAATCAAAGGAGTTTAGCGATATGAAAAACACAATTTTTCAAGGCACAATTGAACATTCTGGATTTGTAGTACCAAATATCGAAGTAGCAGTTGAATTCTTCACTAACATTTTTGGTTTTGAAGTCTTGTTCCGGCCAGGACGGATGCAGTTTGAAGATGATAGTTTAAAGAGGTGCTTTGGGGTTCATGAAAATTCAGTAGTAGAAGGGGCAGCATTTTTGCAATATGGGGGTAGGAAGATCGAACTGGTTCAATGGTCGACGCCAGATCAACAAAATGTTAACCTAAAACCCAGTGATATCGGTGTAGCTCATCTAGCTATTACAGTAACTGATTTAGAAGAGGCTATGAAGTATTTTTCAGAACAGTCTGATGTTAAAGTTAGAGAGCTGAGCCCTCTTGGATTTTTCTATATAACAACTTCATGGGGAATGGAGATTCAAATAATGAAACAGTCAGTTTAATTGTTCACAATTTCAAATTACATAATTAAACTTACTTTCGCTAATTAGAAGGAAGAAATAGGTGAAGGAATCTTTGTTTTGAAACTTATGGAGAAAGTTTAAGACTTATCAAAAGAGTATACTAGTCACTTGTATTAGAATACCAACTTTTATTATCAGAAGCATTACCGCAAAAGTCACAGAATCTATATTCTGTGACCTTTTGGGAAGATAGTATTAAAAATTAGAAATATTCTTTGTTTAAAATCGACAGACTAGTCGATTGAAATTGTTGGAGGTGTGATTTATATGTTAAATAGTAAAACAGGATTTACTGATGCTAGTGTACCTGATCAATCAGGTAAATGCATCATCGTTACCGGAGCCAATACCGGCGTTGGATTCAAAGTTGCAAACGTGCTGGCAGCGAGGGGCGCGCGAGTGCTGCTCGCCTGCCGCGACCAAACGAAGGCGAAAGCCGCCATGGACCGGATTTGGCAGAAGGTCCCCGAAGCTGACCTCGCTTTCCTGCAACTCGATCTGGCAGATCTGGCGAGTGTGCGCAGCGCAGCTGAATTGGCCGCGAAGGAGCCGCACATCGACGTTCTCATTAACAATGCTGGCGTGCAAGGTCCTAAGCTAAGGCACACGGTGCAAGGTTTTGAACTTACGTTTGGAGTTAATCATCTTGGCTGCTTCGCCTTCACCGCTCTACTGCTGCCCAAGCTCATGGAAACGTCTGGATCTCGTATCGTTGTCACCAGCAGCGGTCAACACAAGGGCGCGGAGATTGACTGGGAAGACCTTAACGCAGAGAAGAGCTTCAGATGGCTCCCACGCTATGGTGCCACTAAACTCGCGAATATGCTTTTCGTCTTCGAGTTGGACCGTCGGCTGCGGGCTGCGGGTGCGCAAACGACAGCCGTGGCCTGCCATCCTGGCCTTGCAGGAGGAACGAAGCTTGGACGCGATAGCGTGCTTGGCAAAGTAGTGATGCCGGTGGTCCGTCTGTTCTTGAATACGCCTGCCATGGGTGCCTGGGGAGCACTGCATGCAGCGACTGGGCAGATAAAGCCAGGCGGTTATTATGGATCGACAGGATTTCATGAGTTGAGGGGACCTTCTTTCGAATCCTCTTGTTCCGAGCAGGCGCGAGATCCGCAGCTTGCAAAGCGATTGTGGGATGTATCCATCGACATGACAGGGATTGACCCCGGCTTGCCAGTAAGTTGAAGCTGCCCTTTCACTTGGTCGTGTGATACCTCCACCTGATCAGCACGTATGCGGAAACATATCGGCAAAGCTACACGGTTCCAAGGTTCTGTATATCAATATCATCGTCTTCATGCAATTCGATTATGAAAGTGAAAAAACGTGGTGATTTATAATATAAAGACAACGCATATTTCTATGAAGTGCGTTGTTTTTATATTTGTGGTGAATATCAGGGAAAAAGTTTCTGGCACTAACTCATCTTTCAAAGCTATTACAATGTTATGACTCGTTAGTTGCAATATATTACTATAAAAATTTTTTCACTTACTTCTAATTCTGCGGTAGAAATGAAGAAACTCCGCAAATAATAAAAAATACCTCTCTATAATTATAAGAGCGGTATTTTTAATTCGTGTGACTGATAAAATGGCTGAAGATTGGGATTTGCGTATAGCGTACAAACCTCCTTCCCGTTTGATTACCTTTTTGATTACCTATACTCAGAAACACCCTATTTATAAGGCTTTACAATACGGGTGAGGGGTTCAAATCCCCTTCTCTCCGCCATGGAAATAAGATGTTAAAAGTGTCTGAGAACTTAGTAAAACTAAGGACTCAGGCACTTTTTAAGTTGTCCAAATCATAGCTCAAACTACCGTATAAGACGTTAATTTACCAGCTATATTGTAATCAAATTGTAATCAAGATAGAGTGATGCAACACCTTATGCGAGCATGGATTGGTGATAATATAAAGAGGAGTGTGCTACTTAACGTGGAAAAAGACTTACGTAGTATTTCGAGAGATATATAATTTTAAATGAACTGTTATCGTTAGATAAAAAATATAAATAAGTTTGTAAAAATAATTTTGAAAGATAGTGGAGAACTAAGATGTCAAGATGAAGCGTTGCAAGAATAATTAGAAGCTGACTACAGTATGAACTCAAATTCATAAATTATAAATTAAAGGTACAAGTAAAGGATTGCTTGTACCTTTAATTATATTTCTGCATAAAGTCTAAGAAGGTGAAATTTTATAAGTTTGCTTAATGTTTTTTTATCATTTGTTATTTACAAGATTACAACAAATGATTAATTGCACCTATAGCCATATCATCATTATTACCAATTATGAGTTAAATGAGTTTTTGCTTCATCCTCATAAAATATGTAGAAATAAGCAAATAGATTGACTAGTCAACTTGACGATGACAAAGTATTGTTGACTGGTCAATTATATTGGGATATGATAAGATGATAAATTTTAAAAGTATAAATTTGATAATGTTTATAAGTAAATATTGATAAGCAGCTGTTATATTATCACTTTGTAGTAACAGATAAATCATCATGCTTTCAATAATTAAAAAGATTATTCAAAAGTAATTTATATAAGTCTGTTGTGAGAACGGGTTATATGATGATCAAGATTATGTGAATATAAATAGAATATTTATATTCTATTTAGTAAAAATGTTCCATTATAAAAGTTGACAAGTCAACATAGTGTAAATATAATATAGTAGACTAATCAATTATATTATAAGGAGAGAATGATTATGGATGTTGAAAGCATGAACCTCATAATGATTACAAATAAAATTTTCAGATATAAGCAAATGTATTTAGAAAAGGCCTTAAAAAAATATGGATTAAGCAGTGGTTCCAGCCCATATTTGTTTAATCTTGAAGGAAACGAAGGTATAAGCCAAAACGGCTTAAGCAAAGAACTTGGTAATGACAAGGCAATGTCTGCAAGAACAATTACAAAATTAGTAGATCTTGGTTATGTTTATAAAAAACAAGATGAAAAAGATAGTAGATCTTATAAATTATATTTAACAGAGAAAGCTAAAGAAGTATTGCCAAAAATTCATGAAGATGTTCAAATGTTGATGAGTTTAATAACAGAAGATGTATCAGAAGCAGAAATGTTAATTACAATGCAGTCTTTAAAGAAAATTCTAATCAATATTCGAAGATTAAACGAATTTGAGAATTAAGGTAATATGGCTATGTAAGCTAAATAGTGACAAGTGATAAAGGAGGAAAATTGATGGAAAATATAAAAGATAGAAGCAAATGGTCCATATTAGTAATAGTTTTAATGTTTACAGTTATGTCTGCCCTAGATGGTAGCATTGTAAATGTAGCATTACCTAAAATGGCTATTGCTTTAAATGTAACAACATCTAGTATACAATTAGTTGCAACAAGTTATTTAATAGTAATCGCTGGGACAGTATTGATTTTTGGAAGACTTGGAGACATGCTTGGAAAATCCAAGATGTTTATATTTGGATTAGGATTATTTACCCTTGGATCGTTACTATGTGGTATAACAAATTCTTTTCCAATACTTATTTTAGCAAGAATAGTACAAGCTATAGGCGCTGCTGGAACTATGGCTAATAATCAAGGGATTATTACAGAAACATTCCCTCCACATGAAAGAGGAAAAGCTCTTGGATTTTTAGGTACTTCTGTAGCTTTAGGATCTCTAATAGGACCAGGACTTGGAGGACTAATAGTAGGCGCAGCAAGTTGGGAATATATTTTTTTGATAAATGTACCTATTGGTGTAATAGCATTATTTTATGCTATTAAATTGTTACCGAAGGGGAATAAAACAGTTAAGGGAAAATTAGATATCTTAGGAGCTGTATTATTTATGTTTGCAATAGTTCCACTCTTTGGAGCTTTAGATGAAGGTTTGAACATTGGCTTTTCAGATCCAATGATTTTATTGAGCTTTGCCATCGCAATTATCTCATTTATAATGTTTATTTTTGTGGAAAAGAAAAAAGAAGATCCTCTATTACAATTAAATATATTTAGCAATAAATTATTTTCTTTAAGTATATTTTGTGCATTTGTAACTTTTGTGGCAATCTTCTGTAACAATATTATTCTGCCATTTTACCTTCAAGATGTAATGAATTATACGCCAGAACATACTGGATTAATAATGATGGTTTATCCATTACTCTTAACTGTAGTAGCACCTCTTAGTGGAAGCTTATCAGATAAAATTGGTTCAGAACTTTTAACCTTCATAGGTTTGATACTTATAAGCCTAGGGTTAATATTAATGTCCACTTTAAATGTAAATTCAACTGTAATAATCACAATAATATTCATAGGAATTATGTCTATTGGTATGGGATTATTTCAATCGCCTAATAATTCTTTGATAATGTCAACAGTACCGAAAGAGAAACTTGGAATTGCAGGAAGCGTAAATGCTCTTGTAAGAAACTTGGGAATGGTATGTGGGATAGCTTTAGCTACAACGCTTTTATATAGTATGATGAGTTCTATAATTGGATACCGTGTTACAGATTTTGTAGCAGGAAGAAATGATGCTTTTATATATGCTATGAGAGCTGTATATATAGCGGCTGCAGTAATAAGCTTAATCGGCGCTGCCTTGACTTTTTTAAGACTAAGAAGTAAAAAACTGAAAAACTCTAATATGTATTTGGAGCACCAGTTTAAAGTTTAATATGAACAAGGGTAAATATATACATTTATTCATAGAAACATATTTAAAAAGATAACTATATTCCTATGTAAATATAAATATATGTAAATATTTATAGGACACATAAGAACTTGAGACATCATTGTGTAAAATAAGAGTTTATGAAATATAAGCTCTTATTTTTTTGTAGTGTGCCCAGCATTGGCGCGTGCTAATCGGTGAAAGTCCGTAATGGGGGCTTATAGTGCTAGATCATAATTATAAGAAATATACGAACATATGTTTGAAATTAATGCATTGTTATTGTATAATATGGATAAAGTATAAATTTAAGGAATAGGGAAGAACGAAAGCTATGGGTATAAAGAGTGAACTTGAAAGAACTAGAGACGAATTAAATATATTAATTGACAATAAGGAAATAATTACAAATGATAAGGAATTATTAGAACTTAGTATAAAGCTAGATAAGTTGATTAATGAATATATGAACAGTATTAATAAAAGTATTTAGGTATTTTTTTATCGCAAAAATTCGAACTGATGTTTTTATATTATCTGTAGATTAGTATCTTTAAATCATATAGTTTTATGAAGATATAAAAACAATGATATTAGCCAGAAAATAATAAAACATGTCCTTACCATTTACACTTAAGTGAAAATGGCAAGACATGTTTTTCTCTTGCAAGTGTAATATTAGAATATAAAGGCTTTCCAAATTTATAATTTTAATAATTCATATAAAGATAAAATAAAGTAAAATAATCCAAGTATTAACCCAAGAGAACAATAACTTTTAATTTTTATATCAGTTTTTTTAGATTTTATTAAGGATATCAAACTGATTACTATAGTAACAGCTGGGATAATTATTATATAACGATCTAGTATGGTATTCAATAATCCACCCATAATGAATAATGTTAAGCCTAGCAATGCTCCGATTAAAGAAAGTCTAGTGTTTATTTTATTTGATTCCATTTAAATACCTCCTATTACAATTATATCCATTATAATGAGGTTTTCAACGCTAATTTATGAAATTTATTATGAAAGGTGAATGTGGAAGTTACGAGCCATTGATTGAGCATTAACTAGTGCATATAGATTAATATGATGAAAAAAATATAAGCTTTTTAATAGAATGAATACCATTATATAGAATATATGGTTTTATATTTTAGTATATTTAATTTTATATTACACACAATAATAAATGAAAGAGGTGGTTCTCATGGACATTGATTTTAACAATAATATTTTAGGATTAGTCCGAAAATGATTTTAAAGTCCCCATAAGTACACTTATTTCGAAACAGACCAGGGTTTAAAAATAAACCCTGGTTTTATTTTGAAGTATAAGAGAAGATTGTCTGATCAAGTATATAGATTGCATACGTTATGAATTAGCTAGAGTCTAATGGAGCTTATTCCAATAACCTTTGTTTGCATCCATTAAATCTTTTAATAATTCTTTAGCAATATTAGTATTTACAACTGTACGATTTAATACAAGTGCCTGTAATGCTTTTTGATAGCTTCCTTCTAAGCACGCGTCCACTGATAATTTTTCATATGCATATTGATTTTCCATAAGTCCTTTGTAAAAAGTAGGTACACTTCCTACGGCTAATGGTTCAACACCATTACTTCCAACACGGCATGGAACCTCTACCATCATTCCAGATGAAACATTTTGAATAGCTCCGTTATTTTCCGTAATTATTAAGAAGATTTCATTTGTATTATTTGCGATTGCTGTTGCTAAATCAACTATATATTCTGCATGGCATCCCACATCACTGGTGATTTCATATTTGGTACCATGCATCGTACCTAGAGAAATAATTTCACGCAATCTTTCGTAAGTTTCTTTTTCATTTCCATCCATTACTTCATTAGCACGTGTGTATTTGGGATTTTCTTTATCTCTCATTTTATTTGGGTATAAATAATATTGCAAATATGTGTTTGGCAGATATTCATCATAATCATTAATCATTTGACTCATAAAGTCAAAGGTTGCTTTCCATGAAGGTTCTTTAAAAAGAGGTTCTGTTTGTACATCTACTGGAGTTTTTAATATTTCTCTTAATTTAGGTAAATAATCTTCTCCGGTCTTTTTATCTAAGATATTGGTGAACCAGCCAAAATGATTTAAACCAAAATATTTAGGATCTAAATCTTTTCTTTTTAAGCCAAGCACACTTGCATAAATGTCCATGATTGCAATTGGCATATCACAAATGTTTATAATACGATGATCACCAGGAAATACTCTCTTTGTTGCTTCAGCAACAATTGCAGCTGGGTTTGAATAATTTAAAATCCAACATTCTGGAGAATAAATACGAATATTTTTTATTATGTCAATAACAGCAGGAACGCTTCTTAATCCATAAGCAAATCCTCCAGGACCACATGTTTCCTGACCAAGACATCCATGTTTTAATGAAATTTTTTCATCTTTTTCACGCATTTTCAATCTTCCTGCACGAATTTGCATAAGTGCAAAGTCTATATCTTTAAAGGCTTCTTTTTCATCAGTAGTATATATAATTTCTTCGAGTTCTGGATAATACTCCTTAAATAAGATTTCAGCATATTTTCCAACTATACTTTGACGTTCACTTTCATTATCATATAAGATAATTTTCCTTAAGGGGAATCTATCTTTTTGATTACATAACATTGCGAGCATATCTGGTGTATAACGGCTTCCTCCGCCAACGATACAGATTGAATACTTTTTCATTTTACATTACTCCTTTTAGTTTTATTTTTTTGTGTTTAATACATTAACAAGTTTTTCTTTTTCAGATTCTACAGTCATTCCAATAATAATTTGTACGTTGTTTCCTTTAATAACGACACCTTTTTGTTTTGCTTTACTAATTATTTCTTTATCTACTTTGTTAATGTCACTTACATCAATTCTTAAACGTGTAAAGCAGTTGTTTACTTCCACAATATTTTCTGCACCACCTAGCCCTTCAATAAATAGTTCAGCATTTTGATTGTTAGAATTATTACTTTCAAGGGAGTCATAGTTTATACCATTATTAAGAGATTCTTCCTCTCTACCAGGTGTCTTTATATCAAATTTTTTAATTAGGAAAACAAAGATGAAGTACCATACTATAGCCATCACAATACCAACGGCAAAGAAAATGTATATCTTAGATAACTTTGGATCTATAACAGAATTGCAAACCATAGTATCAAGTAGGCCATAGATTGAATATGTCCTTGATCCTAATACCCAAAGTAGCATTTCTGAAAAGCCAGTGAGTAATCCGTGTACTAACCAAAGTAATGGTGATATAAAAAGAAATGAGAAATCAAGTGGCTCTGTAATACCTGCCACCATTGAAACGAAGAGTGTTGGTATAAGCAAACCTTTCACAGTGCTTTTATTTTCTGGTTTTGCAGTTTTTATCATAGCAAGAACTATACCTAAGCTTGCGAAGATTTTTGCAAATCCAAAAGTAGCAAATCTTATCGAAGGATCAATAGCTGTTAAATTGGCACCACTACCCATTTCCGCATAGAAAATGTTTACGGCGCCTTGAACAGTATTACCATCAATTTGGGAAGTTCCTCCAAATCCAGTGAAGCAAAATGGCATCCATAATAAATGATGTAATCCTGTTGGAATTAAAAATCTGTTACCAAATGCATATACGAATACTCCTAATGCGCCTGCGCCTTTCATGAATATTGATAAACAAGAAATGCCATAATTTATAACAGGCCATACATAACTAAGTACAATTGCTAATATTAAAGTAATTGGTATCATAATTATAAATACAAGTCGTGATCCGCCGTATACTCGAAACATTTCTACGAATTGTATATTAGACGCTTTATTAAACACGTATCCAGTAATACATCCAAGTATTATTCCTAAAAATACATTCATATCTACTACCTGGAATCCTAAAACAAGGTTTTGCCCAGTTCCCAATAACCCCATAGCGCCAGGCTGAGCTAGCATATTTTGTGAAGTAAGCCATGCATTGTTTCCAGCCAAAAATATAATGTACACAATCAGACTAATAATAGCGGCGTCCACTTTTTTATTTTTAGCAAATGCGGTTGTTAGTCCAACACAGAAAATAATAGAAAGATTATTTAGCATAGCATTCATCATGGTCTTTAATAAAGTTCCAATAAAAATCATAAATGATGGCATAAAGCTGAGTTGCATAATGACAGCAATAGCGAGACCAGTTCCCATGATTGCTAAGAACATTACAGGTTGAACTGCGGCTTGTGAAAACTTTTGACTTAATGATAATAATTTTTCTTTCATATAATATGTACCTCCTTTTATTTGTCTTTAGAATACACTAGAATATATATAGTATCAATGGAATTGCCACTTCTATGATAATGTTTACTTTTAGTGAAAAAGTTCACTGAGCTACAAATATAAGAAGATCTGTTAGAAGTGAATATTGTAAAGAGTTTTACAAAGCAATCTACTTTTAACAGACCTTTCATGGCGCAAATATCATATTTAATTGAGTTTATAGACACTAGTTTCTTTGTGGCGATAAATATTTATTAGAATATTTGCTTAATGCTAATTCTAATAAGATTATTAAATTTGAAGTGAAAAAGTTAGGTAGGTAATGCTCTTTATCTGATTTTGTTCCAGCAACCTCTATTGTCATATGAGCTATTTTGCCCAATGGAGAATCTTTAGTTGAAGTAAAGGCTACAACTTTAAAATTATTCTCTATAGCTACGTTAACCTTTTCAAGAACTTCTGACCTTGCCCCAGAATAAGAAAGAAAAAAATAAAGTCCAGATTTATTCTTACTGAATGCTTCGTAATGATAGCTGCTAGCGGAATCAAATCCAAATGATAATAATTTTTGTAAGTAATATTCCTTAGCACTGTCGCAAAAGCCTAGGGAATCAAGATAGATTCTTTTTTCGCTATATTCTCTTAGTAATTCCACAAGCATATTAACATGAATTGTTAAAGCCTCACTTTCATAAGTACTAACAATATTATTCGAAAAGTCTAATTTGAGTGCATTATTAGTAGAGGCAAGAATTGTATAATACATTTCACTATATCCGCTGTAGCCAAGTTTCTTCGATAATTTTATAATTGCTGCTTTTGAAACAAAGCATTCTTGTGCAACTCCATTTATTCCAACCTTTTCATTTTTGCTGATATGCTCATGTATTTTATTCAATATTATTTTTTCAAGCTCTGAGAGGTTTATATTACTTTGCATTTTTAACACTTCCCGTCTGTAAAAATAATTCTTATGCGTATAAAATTACTTTTCCTTTAGTATATCATTATGATTAAGTTAAAATCTACATAATAGACAAAAGAGTAATCGCATTTATAGACGTTTGAGAATACTGGAATTGCTATTGTATGATATTTAATTAACTGTAGATTAAAAGTTTCTATAAGTTTTTGGAGTCATATTCATAATCTTAAGAAAGTTTCTATTAAATGAACGGATGCTTGAGTAACCGCATTTATAAGTAATATCAGTAATTGGGTCTTCTGTATTTTTTAATAAATATGCCGCGTAATTAATTCTATTTTGATTAACAAAATCAACAAACGATATTCCGAGTACATTATTTAAATACTTGGATAGGTAATTATAACTGTAGCAAAATTCATCTGCGATGCTTTTTAATGAGATATCTTTGGTAAAATTATTTTGAATATAGTTAAGAATTTTATGTAATAATTCATAATCATTTTTCACGCTTATAAGTAATTGAGTATGCTCCATAATTTCAGAACAAAGCAAATAAAGACAAGCTTTCATCTCGAGAACATTGACATTATCTCTGAAAATTTTGTCTAGTATAAGAGCTCGCGCGTTATGTGATAAATTAAAGACTGGATTTTCGAGAAATTTACCATAGATCATGCTGTCAAATGTTTTTACATATTCGGGGGAAAATATGCAAATACGAGCATCAGAGTACTTATTAGTTGAGAGAGAGTGGATTTCGTAAGGCAAAATTAATATGCATTCATCCTTTTTTACTTCAAAATTTCTATTATTAACAGAAATTTGAAGATCTCCATCAATAACAGATATGAACTCGAAGCTTCGATGTAGATGAACAGGGTAATTAAGACTAATTGGATGGTAGTGGGAAAAAAGAGTGTTTTCTCCAAAGTGGTGCGACTCGTATTTTAACATAGAATACCTCCAAGAGAGTAAATTTTGTCTACAATTATATAAATACTTTCTTGTTAAGTCAACCATAAATTTTATATTATTAAATTACAAATTGAATATTGTATTATAAATTTTAAGCTCCATAAATATTTAAGGAATAGAGGGATATAGATGAATGGTGAGCAAGAAAATACTCATGAATTTGCAGTAAAGGCAGCAAAAGAATTAGTATCTAAAATGACATTACAAGAAAAAGCGGAGCAATTAACTTATCAATCACCGGCAATAAAGCACTTAAATGTACCTGAGTATAATTGGTGGAATGAAGGTCTTCATGGGGTAGCTAGAGCTGGAACAGCAACTGTGTTCCCTCAAGCGATTGGTTTAGCCGCTATATTTGATGATGAATTCCTAGGAAAGGTTGCAAATATTATTGCTACAGAGGGACGTGCTAAATACAATGAATACAGCAAAAAAGACGACAGAGGTATATATAAGGGATTAACTTATTGGTCTCCCAATATAAATATTTTTAGAGATCCTAGATGGGGACGTGGACATGAAACTTACGGGGAAGACCCTTATTTAACATCTAGATTAGGGGTTGCATTCATAAAAGGATTGCAAGGAGAAGGAAAATATTTAAAGTTAGCTGCTTGTGCAAAACATTTTGCGGTTCATAGCGGACCAGAAGGGTTAAGGCATGAATTTAATGCGGTAGTTAACAATAAGGATCTATATGAAACATATTTACCAGCATTTGAGGCATGTGTAAAAGAGGCAAATGTTGAAAGTGTAATGGGAGCATATAATCGTACAAATGGGGAGCCATGTTGTGGTAGTAAGACTTTGTTGAAAGATATCTTAAGAGGCAAATGGGGATTTAAAGGACATGTAGTATCTGACTGCTGGGCTCTTGCAGATTTTCATTTACACCATATGGTTACAAGTACTGCAACTGAATCAGTAGCATTGGCTATAGAAAATGGCTGTGATCTTAACTGCGGAAATATGTATCTTAATTTGCTATTAGCTTATAAAGAAGGCTTAGTAACTGAAGAACAAATAACTACAGCAGCAGAAAGATTAATGACGACAAGATTTAAATTAGGTATGTTTGATGAAGATTGTGAATATAACAAGATACCATATGAAGTAAACGATTCTAAAGAGCATAACGATGTTGCATTAATAGCTTCTAGAAAATCAATGGTATTACTAAAGAATAATGGAACGCTTCCATTGAATAAATCAAATTTAAAATCAATAGCAGTAATTGGTCCTAATGCAAACAGCGAAATAATGTTAAAGGGAAATTACTCTGGAACAGCATCTAAGTATACAACAATATTAGAAGGAATTCATGATGCAGTTAGTGATGATGTGAGAGTATATTACTCTGAAGGATGTCACTTATTTAAAGATAAAGTGGAGGACTTAGCAAGGCCAGATGATAGATTATCTGAAGCGATTTCAGTAGCAGAAAGATCTGATGTAGTTGTATTATGCCTAGGATTAGATTCCACAATTGAAGGAGAACAAGGGGATGCGGGTAATAGCTACGGGGCAGGAGACAAAGAGAATTTGAACTTGCCAGGAAGGCAACAAAATTTACTCGAAAAAGTACTTGAGGTTGGAAAGCCAGTTATTGTTGTCCTTGGAGCTGGAAGTGCTTTAACACTAAATGGTGCAGAAGAAAAATGTGCAGCCATTTTAAATGCATGGTATCCAGGTAGCCACGGAGGAACTGCTGTAGCGGATATATTATTTGGAAAATGCTCACCGAGTGGGAAATTACCAGTAACTTTTTATAAAGACACAGCTAAGCTTCCTGAGTTTACTGATTATTCAATGAAGGGAAGAACTTATAGATATTTAGAACATGAGAGTTTATATCCATTTGGGTATGGTTTAACTTATTCAACAGTAGAATTATCTAATTTACAAGTGCCTTCTGTTAAGCCTAGCTTTGAGAGTTTTGATATTAGCATAGAGATTAAAAATACTGGGGAATATGATATTGAAGAAGTAGTTCAATGTTATGTAAAAGATATAGAATCAAAATATGCTGTATTAAATCATAGCCTAGCAGGATTCAAACGCGTTTCATTGAAAAAAGGAGAAAGCAAAATTGTAACAATAAAATTGAATAAGAGATCATTCGAAGTTGTAAATGATGACGGAGAAAGGCTTCTTGATAGTAAGAAATTCAAATTATTTGTAGGGGTATCACAACCAGATAAGAGAAGCCTTGAGCTTACCTCAGTAGCGCCATTGGAAGCAAATATTGAATTAATATAGAGATTTAAATTATATATTAAACAGACAAATTATAATTATAAAAACGTAAGTTAGTATGGAAATAAATATTCAAAGAAAAGATAGGAGAGAATCATATGAAAAATATTGCAAAACAAAACGAGCCTCTAGTAACTCATATTTATACGGCAGATCCTTCTGCTCATGTATTTGAAGGTAAGATCTACATCTATCCTTCTCATGATCTTGACCAAGTACAGATTTCAAACGATAATGGTGACCAATATAACATGGAAGATTACCATATTTTATCTCTTGATGATACTAATTCACCTTGTATTGACAATGGAGAAGCACTGCACTTAAAAGACATTCCATGGGCAAGTAAACAATTATGGGCTCCAGATGCTGCTTATAAGAATGGAACTTATTACTTGTTTTTCCCAGCAAGAGATAAAGAAGATATCTTTAGACTTGGAGTAGCTACTAGTGAATCTCCTTCTGGACCATTCAAAGCGCAAGAAAGTTATATACCTGGAAGCTATAGCATTGATCCTGCTGTTCTAATGGATGACGATAATAGATCATATGTTTATTTTGGAGGCCTTTGGGGAGGACAGCTAGAAAAATGGCAAACTGGCACTTTTAATCCAGATGGAGAAGGTCCTGCTGCTACAGCACCTGCTATAGGACCAAGAGTAGCTGAATTAAATGATGATATGCTCACTTTTAAAGAAGCTCCAGAGGAGATATCAATTGTTGATGAAGATGGTAATCCTATACTTGCTGGTGATGAAGAAAGAAGATATTTTGAAGGACCATGGGTTCATAAATATAATGGAAATTATTATCTTTCATACTCTACTGGTAGCACACATTGCATAGTATATGCTATGAGTAAAAATCCAAAGGGTCCTTATACATTTAAGGGGAAAATACTTGATCCTGTAATTGGTTGGACTACTCATCATTCAATTGTTCAATTCCAAGATAAATGGTATTTATTCTATCATGATAGTTCTTTATCAGGTGGGGCTGACAACAAACGTTGTGTAAAATACACTGAAATAAAGTATAATGATGATGGTACTTTACAAAAAGTAGAGTTGTCTTAATAATCTAAATTATAATAAATATGTATCTTGAAAGTTTATAGAAAGGTACTTCATATTTGAAATTCACCCTGTCAAGTAGACAGGAGAAATAATGAAAAATTATGATGCTAAGGTCTGATTTCAATAGTCCATTGGAGTCAGACCTTTCAATATTTTCTGTAGTCTTTCTATATATAAAACTCTTAACTTAAGGAGGAGAATTATGTTAAAAATTAAAAACCCAATCTTAAAGGGCTTTAATCCAGATCCATCTATATGTAAAGCTGAGGATAATTATTATATTTCAACCTCTACTTTTGAATGGTTTCCAGGAGTTCAAATTCATCATTCCAAAGATCTAGTGAATTGGGAGCTTATAGCACATCCATTGAATAGAGTCTCTCAGCTAAATATGTTAGGAACCCCTGATTCAGGTGGAATTTGGGCGCCATGTTTGTCCTATAATAAAGGTATCTTTTACTTAATATATACAATAGTAAACAACAATGGACATATTAAAGATACCCATAATTATCTGGTAACCTCAAGTGATATTTGTGGTGAGTGGTCAGAGCCTGTTTATCTTAATTCGAGTGGTTTTGATCCATCTCTATTCCATGACAATGACGGAAAAAAGTGGCTTATAAACATGAAATGGGATAATCGTATAGGAAAGAATAATTTTGCTGGTCACCTTTTACAAGAATATGATGAAAAAAACAAATGCCTTACTGGCCCTGTAATGAATATATTTAAAGGGACAGATTTAGGTTGTTCTGAGGGTCCTCATATATATAAGCATAATGAGTACTATTATTTGATGGCTGCTGAAGGAGGCACTAGTTATGAACATGCAGTAACACTTGCTCGTTCGAGAGAACTTACGGGTCCCTATTAGGTTCATCCACAAAATCCAATTCTTACTTCTGTGGGAAGTGATATGCATAAAGTTCTTCAAAAAGCAGGACATGCAAGCATAGTGGAAGGTCCTAATAATGAATGGTTTATGGTTCACCTTTGTGGAAGGCCTCTTCCTGAAACAGATCGTTGCATTCTAGGAAGAGAAACGGCTATACAAAAGGTGGAATGGCGTGAAGATGATTGGCTTTATTTATGTTCTGACACAGATAACTTACCTTCTTGGGAAATAGAAATTAACAATAACAGTGAAAGTGAATCAAATAATGAAGAAGATGTCTTAGTTTCACAGTATGACGATTTTAATAATACTTTATTAAATATAAATTTTCAGTCCTTAAGAGTTCCAGCGGAAACCTTTATGTCACTTACTGAAAGGCCAGGATTTTTAAGGTTATATGGAAAAGAATCAATGTTCTCCAAGTTTGCACAAAGTATGATAGCAAGACGTCAGCAGAACTTTGTTTATTCTGCCGAAACCTGTGTTGAATTTGGGCCTGAAACAACGTTGCAGCTTGCAGGATTAATTTGCTATTACAACACAGAAAACTATTATTATTTGAGGATAAGTATGGATGAAGAATTAGGAGGCAAATGCATAGGGGTTCTAGCTAGCATAAATAATGATTTATCAGAGTCCATGACTCAGGATGATAACATCTTGATAACTGATGTAGAACGTATTTATCTAAAAGTGGAAGTGAATTTTGGGCAACTTAGATTTTTCTTTGCTACCAATAAGGACGAGTGGAGGCCTATAGGCAAAGTTTATGACGCAAGTACATTGTCAGATGATGCTATCAAAGGTTCATGGGCTTTCACCGGTGCTTTTATAGGAATTGCGTGTCAGGACTTATCGGGTATGAATAAGTATGCAGATTTTGATTATTTTTCATATGTAGAGGGAAGATAAGTTAAAATTCCAATTGCATTATCATAAATGGTTCATATGTCAAAACAGGTGGTTTCAATATAGATTTAAACCACCTGTTAATATATAATATACGGAGATAAATAAGAAGTATTTTAAAAATTTATTTATCAAGTTTAAGTTGATCTTCGCCCCATACATATAATTCCTTTAATGTGGGAATTAAGGCTTTACCTCTTTCTGTCAAAGAATATTCAACCTTAGGAGGAATAGTTTCATATTGAGTTCTAATAACTAGCTTATGTTCTTCTAATTCTTTTAAAGACTTTGTAAGCATCATATTAGTAACACCGTTAACTTTTCGTTTTAATTCATTATATCTAGTAGAATCTTTACGGGATAAATACCATATAATAGGTAGTTTCCATTTTTGACCTACAACATCAAGTGCATATAAAACAGGACATTCTGTTTCATATATATTATCATCAGGGAATTCTCTATTCATATACTCACTCATAAGCATAGCTCCTTTGAATTTCATAGTATACTTTCTATACTGACACAGAAAAAACTGCATACTTGTGTATTTATACCTTTGTGTTATATTGATTATAACAGAAAAATAAAACATTAAAAAGAGGAGTGTTATTTATGAAGGTTTATGCTATCAATGGAAGCCCAAGAAAAAATAAAAATACAGCTACATTACTTCAAAAAGCTTTAGATGGAGTGAAAGAAGCGGCAAAAGATAAAGAAATTGAAACTGAAATGATTAATTTATATGATTATAACTATACTGGATGTAAAAGCTGTTTTGCTTGCAAGAGGCTTGGAGGAAAAAGTTATGGGAAATGCGCAGTAAAAGACGATCTTCAAGAAGTTTTAGAAAAAGTATCTCAAGCTGATGGGATTATTCTTGGGTCTCCAGTATATTTTGGGGATATAACAGGTCAATTACGATCATTTCTAGAACGATTATTCTTCCCTTATTTAGTATATGATAATAATCATTCTTCAATTGCTCCAAAGAAGATGGCAACAGCAATAATTTATACAATGAATGTAACAGAAGAGATAATGAATAAATCTGGTTACTTATCAACCTTTAATAATGTAGAAGGAGTGATTGAAAGAATATTTACAAAACCATTAGTTATGCATTCAAATGATACTTATCAATTTGATGATTACTCAAAATATAAAATGGAAGTATTCTCTGAAGAAGCAAAAGCAGAACATAGAAAAATTCAATTTCCTTTAGATTGTCAAAAGGCATTTGAAATAGGGGCTAGTCTAATCAAGTAATATATATAAGTTTAATCATAAAACATTTTACAAAGTCATAATAGATGAGGTATAAAGATATTAACTTAAATGAATGGAGATGTATATATGAAATTTATAGAATTAGCTGCCAAAAGATATTCTGTAAGAAGTTTTGACACAAAGAAAATCAGTCAGGAGGATTTAAATTTAATTTTAAAAGCAGGACAATTAGCTCCGACTGCTGCAAATCGCCAACCGCAAAGAATTTTGGTACTTGAAAGTGAGGATGCTCTTGCTAAACTACAAACTTGCACAATTTATCATTTTAATGCACCGCTAGCATTACTTATATGCGCCGATAAAAATGAAGCATGGGAACGCAGCTATGACGGAAAAGTCTACACTGATATTGATGGAAGTATTATTGCTACGCATATGATGTTACAAGCTGCTGAACTTGGATTAGGTTCAACATGGGTTGGTCATTTTGATCCTGCGGCTATACGTGAGGCTTTTAATATACCAATAAATCTTGAACCTGTATGTCTTTTACCAATTGGTTATCCAAGTAGCGAGGCTAAGCCAAATCCTAACCACGAAAAAAGAAAGGATATTTCCAAAACTGTCTTTTACAATAATTTTTAATGTATGATTTATTTATTAGGATAATTTAATTGTATAGGAAATTATAGAATTTTTAAGAGTTTAAAGCTAGATGAAATCCTTCGGCATGTTAAGAAGTAACTATAAAATTAAGAGGTATACAAATGAAAAAGGATAAAATAAATAAGATACTAGAAGACTATTGGAATGTTTTGTGAAATTGTATGGTAAAAGCAAAAATAAAGAAAGCCCGACGTGCAAGCCGGGCTTTAAATATGTGCAAAAAAAGAGCTACTACAAACTTAGTTAATTACTTTTGTAGCAGCTCTTTTTATTTTAATTTAGTAAATAAGTACTTTTTAAAACTTATTTAAGAAGTAAAGATTTCAAATGTAAAGGTAAAGATATTACATATAATTAATTAATGCATTACTGTAAAATAACAAATGTAAACGATATTAAACACTTTGAAGATTAGAGTTTAGCAAACGTATTCTTAGAGATTTAATAACTTTTTAATCATTATTTAAAAAGTAAAAATTTCAAATGTAGAAGTAAAGATATTAAATATAACTAACTAATATATTATTGTAAAATGTTCATGAAAACGATTAGTGAAAGTTGAGGTGGTTAGAATTGAGTAATGTATTTTTAGAAATGAAAAATATACATAAAAGATTTCCAGGAGTTTATGCTCTTAAGGGAGCACAGTTGGAAATTAAAAAGGGTGAAGTACATGCTTTATTAGGAGAAAACGGTGCTGGAAAATCAACTTTAATGAAAATACTTGGGGGAGTTCATACACAGGATGAAGGTCAAATATTTGTTGAAGGAGTTGATTGTGGAGTTATTAATCCAACTAAAGCTGCACAATTAGGTATTGGATTTGTTCATCAGGAGCTAAATCTAGCAGAGACATTGACGGTTGCAGAAAATGTTTATATGGGAAGACTACCATATAAAAATGAAGCCTTGGGTATTGTTGACTACAAGAAATTACACGAAGATACAGATTCTATAATAAAAAAATTAGGAATAGATATAAAAGCTACTGACCTAGTTATGCAGCTTCCAACTGCAAAGAAACAGATGGTAGAAATAGCAAAAGCAATAAGTTTAAATGCAAAAGCGATTATTTTTGATGAACCGACAACATCGTTATCTCAGAAGGACGTTGAAAACCTTTTTAAAGTTATAAAAACACTAAAAAATGAAGGTGTTGCAGCAATATATATATCACATAGATTAAAAGAGGTTTTTGATATTTGTGATAGAGCTACAGTACTCAGAGATGGTACTTATATTGAAAGCTGTGAACTAGAAGGGATAACTCAGGAAAGACTTATAAATATGATGGTAGGAAGAGATTTGACAGAGCTATTTCCTAAGGAGATTTTTGAGCCTAAAGAATACGTTTTAGAAGTAGAAAATATTAGTGATAATGTTGGCAGAGTTAAGAATGTTAGTTTGAAAGCAAGAAAAGGTGAAATTTTAGGACTAGCTGGTTTGGTTGGATCAGGTAGAACAGAACTTATGAGGCTTGTATTTGGCGCTGATAAAATAAGTGAAGGTAAGATAAGAATCAATGGGAAGGAAGTTAAGATTAATTCACCTATGGATGCAATCAATAATGGTATCTGCCTTTTAACAGAAGATAGGAAGAGCCAAGGATTATCTCTAGTAATGAGTGTGCTTGATAATATAACTTTAACTAACTTAAAAGATTTTGTGTTAAATCATAAAAAGTTAAGGGAAACTGGAGAAAGATTTAAGGATGCACTTGAGATTAAAACAGCAAATCTTGATGTTATGGCAGGAACATTATCAGGTGGAAATCAACAAAAGTTAATACTAGCTAAGTGGTTAAATACGGACTCGGAAATATTTATTTTTGATGAGCCAACTAAAGGAATAGACGTTGGTACTAAAGCTGAAATATATCACATAATGAATGATCTAGTTAGAAAGGGCAAAGTAGTTATAATGGTGTCTTCTGAATTACCTGAATTATTAGGTATGTCAGATAGAATATATGTTATGTGTGAAGGAAAACTCACTGGAGAACTTAGCAGAGAAGAAGCGACACAAGAAAAGATTATGAAATTAGCTACGCTTGGAGGGATTAATAAAGATGAATCAAACAATTAATAATAAAATTGTACAAGAAGAAGGTATTAAGATGAAAAAGGAAGGGTTTAATATTAAAAACTTATTTCTCAAATATTCAATCTATCTAGTACTTGTAGTGCTTATTTTAGTATTCTCAATAGCAAGCCCGGACTTTTTGGGAGCAGCAAATGCTTCAAATTTCTTAAGACAGATTCCTACAGTGGGAATTTTAACTGTTGCTATTACTATGGTAATAATAACTGGAGGTGTTGATCTTTCCATTGGTGCAATAGCTGCATTTTCTGGATGTACAGTAGCCTATCTATCTGTAAAAGGGGTTAGCGTACCAGTTTCTTTACTTGCTGGGTTATTAGTAGGTGCAGTTTGGGGATTATTTAATGGAGTATTAATTACAAAATTTAAATTAGAATCTTTTATACTTACTATGGGTACAAGTTATTTAATAAGAGGATTAATACTATTTTTTACAAATGGGATTTATATCAAGGGTGTTCCGGATTGGTTCTATAATATTTCTAACACAGAAGTTGGAATATCAATAATACACACTAACACTATAGTATTCATCATAATAGTATTAGTAATGGCTTACTTAATGAAAAATACAAGATTTGGTAGATACTGTTATGTGGTTGGATCAAACAAGGAAGCAGGAAGATTATCAGGAATAAATGTAAACAAGCATGTTATAAAGGTATATGCAATAGAAGGTGTTTTAGCTGCAATAGCTGGTATATTACTAATGTCTAGTATAAATGTTGGTGCTCCAAGTGAAATAAATGGTCCAGATCTATTTGCAATGGCTGGTGCAATCATGGGTGGAGTACAATTCGGTGGAGGAGTAGGAACTATCGGTGGAGCTATGGTAGGAATATTTACTATACAAGTATTCCAAAGTGGATTAGCAATCCTTGGAATTAACTCATTCTTACAACAAGCTGTAACAGGAGCTGTTATTGTACTTGCTATAGTTGTTGACTTCTACAGAAAAGGAAGTTTATTTAAGAAAAAAGGCTAATCATAAAAAGTCGTTTGAGCGTAATTTGGTAGACTTGAGGCTTAAGTGTTTACTACTGAATAAGGCTTAAAATATAAAAACATATCTAAAAAATTGGAATTACGGAAGGGGAAAAATTATGAAGAAGAAAATAATTGCTTTATTATCAACAGTGCTTATTGTTGGTAGCTTAGCAGGGTGTGGAACAAAGACACAAGCAGGGGGAACAGCAAGTACAAGTGGAAAAAAGGTTATTTATTTTATTCCAATAGTTGATACAGGAGCTTACTGGTCACCTATGAAGAAAGCAGCCGAGGATGAGGCTAAGGCATTAGGATATGATTTAGTAGTTAAAACTTCACCACCAAAT
Organism: Clostridium sp. YIM B02569; assembly: GCF_022320765.1. Lineage (NCBI taxonomy): Bacteria > Bacillati > Bacillota > Clostridia > Eubacteriales > Clostridiaceae > Clostridium > Clostridium sp. YIM B02569. Next base: position 67,381 of record NZ_JAKJJX010000017.1, read on the forward strand.
GAAACACAAAAGAACGAAAAGCATATAGGATTCCTTGACGAAGCTATAAAGAATAAAGCAGCAGGAATAGCTATTGCTCCAATGGATCCAGATATGTTTGATAAGAAGGTTAAGGAAGCAAATGATAAGGGAATTCCAGTAGTAACTTTTGATGCTGATGTAAAGACAAAAGAAAATAGAACATCTTATATAGGAACAGACAATAAGCTAGCAGGAGAACAACTTGGTGAAAATGGTGCTAAAGCTTTAAAGGAAAAGGGAATCACAAAAGGTAAAATTGCAATGGCAGCAGTAAACTTAACTCAAACAACTATGACATATAGACAAGATGGAATAAAATCTGGATTTGAAAAAGTTATGGGAGCAGATGCTAAGAATTTTGAGTGGTTAGAACCAATCCAAGATAATGACCAATCAGCAGAATCTAAAAGACAATTAGAAGGACAAATAACTTCAAATCCTGATATGGTAGCTGTATTCTCATTAGGATCAGAAGGACCAGATACAGGTGTAATGGAAGCAATAAAATCTCAAGGTAAATCAGGAAGTATCTATCACTTTGGTTTTGACTATACTCCAACTTGGGAAAATGGTGTAAGTAGCAATTTAATATCAGGAATTGTTGACCAAGATTCTTATGCAATAGGTAAAACTATAATTGATACTTTAGATAAGAAAATAAAAGGTGAAAAAGTTGATGATGTTTATCCAGTACCAGTTAAATGGGTAACTCCAGATAAAATTGTTGAATACGGAAAAGAAAAACAAAAGCAATTTACAACAGAAACTAAATAATAATTAAATACAAATAAAATTAATAAGGGCTAACTCAAATGATTAATGTATTCAAATTTACTTTAGTATATTTTCAAATTGAGTTACCCTTTTTATTGCTATTTAATTAAATAACTATACATATTAATTGGTAATTGGGAATGATTTATAAGTGATTTAAGATACATATGAAAATCAAGCTTTGAACTAAAGGTTACAAGGAGGTTTAGAGGATGAATTTTGGGAATAATTTTAGTGTAGGTAAAAGATTGGTAATTTCATACACGCTATTATTTATAATTATAACATCGGTAGGAGTCATAGGTTTAAAGAGTTTAAGTAAAGTTAATAATGCATCAGATAGTATGTACAATACAGATCTTGTATCTATAGATGTTTTACATAGATTAAACGCAAATTCATTGGAAATAAATAATAACATATTAAGCCTAATTTATGATAGAGATGAATTAATGATAAAAAAATTAAATGATGACATTTCAAAAGGATTTGAACAAGGAAATATACTTATAGATGAATATAGAGGGTTAAATTTAGATGAATATCAAGAGAATGAGCTTGTAAATTATAATGAAATTTATAAGGATTATAAGGAAAAAAGTGATTCGTTGCTAAAGCTTGTAAAGGAAAATAATTATGATGAAGCTATACTAGATTATCGAAATTTATCAGTATCACGAAGCAAGGTTGCAGCATCACTAACTAAATTATTAGAGTATAGCTCGATTAAGGCAAAGAATGAGAATATTAACAATGCTGATTTATACAGTAAGGTAGAGATACAAATATTAACTTTTATAATAGCAGGATTGATGCTTACTATAGTTTTGGGATATGCAATGGCTAGAAATATGATAGTACCTTTAAAGAAGATAAAGAATTATGCGAATAATCTTGCGCAGTATAATTTTTCAGAGGAAATTATACTTAAGGGAAAAGATGAATTTGCACAAACAGGAGACGCTCTTAATATAGCATTGAAAAATGTAAGGGAACTTATTAGGACAATCCTAGATAACTCAACAGAACTATCAGCATCATCTGAGGAATTAGCTGCATCTGTTCATGAAATAAGCTCAAAGCTTTCTTTTATAAATGAATCGACAGATGAAATAGCAGTAGGAGCTGAGCAGACGAGTTCATCAACCGAGAAATTTGTTTTATCTATTCAAAAGATTAATGAAAATATAAATAATCTAGCTGGAATAGTAAATCAAGAGCTTAAAAAATCAGTAGATATAAAAACTAAATCAAGTAGCATGATGGAAAAAAGCGAAGATTCCATACAATTATCCAGAAAGATATATGAGGAGAAAAATAAAAAAATTAAAGATGCTATAGAGAGGGGAAAGGTAGTTAAAGAAATAGAAGTTTTAAGTGAATCTATAGTAAGCATTGCTTCAGAGACTAACCTTTTAGCCTTAAATGCAAGAATAGAGGCAGCAAGAGCGGGAGAAATGGGAAAAGGTTTCTCAGTTGTTGCAGATGAAGTTGGAAAGCTAGCAGAAGAATCTATTACTACTGTAAGTGGTATTCATGGAATTATAGAAGAAATAAAAAATGTATTTGAATATTTATCAGAAAATTCAAAAGGAATTTTAAAGTATATAGAACAAAACGTAAACGATGATTATGAGTTTATGATAGAATCTAGTAAAAGTTATGAAAATGATGCTAGATTTATAAATGAAATGTCTGAGGAAATTGCTATCATGGTAAAGGCAATAAATTCAAATATTGATAATGTAGATAGTACAATGAGAGAGTTTTCAAGTAATATAGAGAAATCTAAAAATAATTCTAATGAAATATTAGATAGTATAAATGAAGTAACCAAAGAAGTAGAGCAAATTTCCTTTAATACGCAGAATCAAAGTGAATTAACAGTAAAATTGAATGAGGTCATTAATAGATTTACTATATAGATGAGTTGTGTTAAAAGAGAGTTTTGGTTTTATTGAAATATAAAGTATATTTATATTTTAAGAGGAATTTGAAGACTTGCAGTAAAAGCATAATACAGATATAGTTAAAGAAGGAAAATTTAAATGATTGATCATCATCGACCTAATTATCAGTTTTTTTGGGGAGGGATAATTATTAAAAAAGTAATTTTATTTCCTATAATTTTAATATTTTTAGTTAGTTTAAATGGCTGTTCTTTAGATAAAAAAAATGACACAGAAAATAAAGAAAAAATAACATTAACAATGTGGCATATATGGTCACAAACTACAATGGATGCTAATGGAAGGATAATTCAGGATACGGTGGAAGAATGGAATAAGGCTAATCCTAATGTCCAAATTAAAGTTGAGGCTGTAGAAAATGAAAGATATAAAGCAAAAATAAAGACAGCATTTGCCGTAAACGAGTTACCTGATATATTTTATTCTTGGGGAGGTGGCTTTAGTAAGCCATTCATAGAATCTGGAAAGGTATTAAATCTTAATGAATATATAGATGAAGATACAAAAGATAAGATTAATAAAGATATGCTTAATAATGTAACCTATAATAACAACATATATGGATTACCAATGACTTTATCAGTTGGAACATTTTATTGTAATACAAAGCTCTTTTCACAAGCAAATATTAAAGTGCCAGAAAATTATGATGAATTCCTAGATGCAGTAAAAGCTTTTAGGAATAAAGGTATAACACCTCTTTTAGTAGGTGAAAAAGACAATTGGACAGGAATTCTCTATTATGATATCTTAGCGTTACGGGAAGGTGGAATAGGTGGAGTCAGTGATCCGCATGTAGGTGCCAATAAAAGTGATACAATATTAAAAGCTGCATATAGATTAAAGGAATTAATAGATTCAAAAGCTTTTAATGAATCAAATATGGAGCTTACAAGAGATGAATCTGAGATCTTATTTAAACAAGGAAAAATTCCTATGTATTATACAGGAAACTGGTTCATTGGTGAGATAGGGAATATGGATCCGTCTATAAAGGACAATGTAATCGTTAAGAAATTCCCGGTAGTTAAAGAGGGAGATGGGAATGATAAAGAATTTTTGGGTGGAGCAGTGGATCACTTGATGGTAAGTAATAATACAAAATATAAAAAAGAAGCTGTTGATGCGGCAAAATTTATAGCTGAAAGAATATCAAAAAGATATTTTGAATTTGGTTCAGGGCTTCCAGCGTGGAAATACACTGATGATAAGAGCAATGTAAATAAATTATCTAAGGAATTAGAGACATTAACAGAGAATGCATCATATAGCTTATACGGAGATATTTACTTAGGAGAAGAAAAGGGAAACAAAGAGAAGGAGCTAGTTAGTAAGCTATTTAAAGGACAAATAAGTCCTGAAGACTTCACAAAGGAAATGGTGAAAATAGAATGATGAGGATATGATTAAATGTATAATAAATTTTTTATATTAAAGAATTTGAAGGATAAATATTTAAATTCAAAAATAAGTATAAAGATTATTGTATATTTTTCAATAATTTTTGTGCTTTCAACAGTCATACTTACCTTTGCATATAAGAAAATAAATTCTATTTATAATATAGAAAAAATGAAACAAAGTTCAGTTGAGGTTTTGGAAAGTGCAGAAACTAATACGAGCATGATAATTGATAATGTTAATAACGTATCAAAGATGATTATATCAAGTGACAATGTTCAAAATACATTAAAGAGAGTTCAGGAAGAAGGGACTGCCTATGATAATATTAGTAATTATCTGATACAATTCACTAATTTTAGCTCTAATATATCTTCAATATATGTATTAGATAACTATGGCAATAAGTATTATTCTGAAAATGTCTTTTATAAGGATTTTCAGATGGATAAGATTAAAAATTCTGAATGGTATAATGAATTACTAGAGGGTAAGGGTAAATATATACTAAGATTAAATGGCGGAGGATTTTTTGAGGGTTATGGTAATAATTATGTATCCCTCATAAGAGAAATAAATGATATAAATACTGGTGAAAAAATTGGTTTGATAATTATAAACATGAACGAGAATGCATTCTATAATTTAAGTTTGAAGCTAAATAATCAATATGGAACAAAATTGATTATAAAGAATGATAAAGATGAATTGATAACAGGTTCAGAGGTTGACTCTAAAATACTAAGTAGAATAAAAAATTATAATGATTCTAAATCAAAAGTGTTTTTTTTAGAGGAAAAAATACAAGATAAAGATTATATAATATCAAATCTTAAAAATTCAGACTATAACTGGAATCTGACGACTGTGGCAGAATACAATGAATCTCCGGAGCAAACAAAGTATACTAATTATTTTCTTTTGTGTTTTAGTATAATAAATTTCCTATTAATTATTATTGGGTCTATAGTAATATCTAAATTTATAACAATGCCTTTAAAGAAGCTTAGTGAATCAATGAAGGGGATTCAAAGTGGAGAGTTTAATATTGTTAATATAAAAACGTACAACGACGAAGTAGGAGAATTAAAAAAGGGATATAACATTGCAATTTCTCAAATTAATTTACTTTTGGATAAAATACGTAAAGATGAAAAGATAAAAAGGCAAAATGAATTGAATTTGTTAATGTCACAAATAAAGCCTCACTTTCTATACAATACGTTTGATACTATTAATTCTTTAGCTCTACTCGGAAAAAATAAAACAATATATGAAATGATAAAAGCCTTGGGTAAATTCTATAGAACAAGCTTAAATAATGGAAAAGATATTATTACTGTAAAAGAAGAAATAAATACGGTAAAAAGCTATCTGATAATTCAAAATATAAGATATGAGGATATGTTTGAGGTTGAATATGATTTAGATCCACGATGCGACGATTTTAAGATAATAAAATTAGTATTACAACCGCTAGTTGAAAATGCTATTTATCATGGAATTAGAAGCAGCAAGAATAAAGGAAAGATAAGAATATCTACCTTTCAAGAGGAAGAAAAAGTTATATTAATGCTAGAAGATAATGGGAATGGCATGGAGGAATCACAAGTTAGAAATATAAACGAAAATAAAACTACTGGCATTGGAGTAAGAACTACAAAGGAAAGATTAAGAGTGTTCTATGGAGACGAGCACGAATTTATTGTTGAAAGCAAAAAAAATGTTGGTACCAGAATAACTATTAAGATGCCTAGAATTAAGAAATAGATTAAGTTTTCTAACGAATATTCTAAAGGGAAGTGGATTATTTTATGGATAACATTATAAAAGTTATGATAATTGATGATGAACATCTTATAAGGGATCTAATAAAAAATTGCATTGATTGGAATGAAATTGGCATGGAGATAGTAGCTGAAGCTTCTAATGCAGTTGAGGGATTGAATCTAATAAATAAAGAAAAGCCAGATATTATTTTAACAGATATAAATATGCCTGTAACAGATGGATTGGATATGAGTAAAAGTATATTAGAAAGGTATCCAGATATAAAAGTTATTGTAATTACAGGTTACAATGAATTTGAATATGCTAAAAGAAGTATAAAGATTGGTGTGAATGATTTTATTCTTAAGCCTATAGATGAAGATGAATTAAGAAATTCAGTTTTAAAGCTAAAAGACGAGATTCAAGATGAATATCTAAAGAAAAAAGAATATAAGGATATTAAAGAAAAGATGGTTGTATACAATAATATAATAAATCTAAATGATGCTAATGAAACTGAGGATAAAAATTTAAGTATAGAACAAATTAAAAAATTTATAGTGAAAAATATATCTAATCGAGATTTATCTTTAAAACTGGTAGCTGAATATTTTTATGTTAATCCAAGTTACCTAAGCAGAATTTTTAAGGAAAAAACTGATGAGACTTTTTCAGAATATATTGTAAATACTAAAGTAAAGATAGTTACTGAAATGCTCAAGAACCCTAATGCGAAGGCTTATGAAATCTCAAAAAAAATTGGTATCGATGATCCTAACTATTTTAGTAATTGGTTTAAGAAGTGTACTGGTCTATCAATCAAAGAATATAAAAAACAAAAGTCATGAATTTACAAGAGTATAGATATATGTAGTAGAAATGTAGGAATATGTAGTTTGTAAAAATTAGATATTCTTACATTTCTTTTTTTGGTATATTTAAGTTTCAATAGCCTGAAATCAACACATAGATAATAAAGAATATAAAGTAGAAAGTTATAATTTTCACTATAATGTTAATGTTCATTAATTAATGAATATAAAATAATTCACAAGAATAAAAAATTTAAAGTCACAGATAATAAAATAAGTTATGAATGATTAGTCTATGTTTAATGCAGTTACGCATTTAAACAATAAAGCAAGAAAAAGGAGAATAAAAATGTTTAAGGAATTCAAAGAATTTGCTATGAAAGGAAACATGGTTAGTCTAGCGATAGGTGTTGTTATTGGTGGAGCTTTTAGCAAAATTGTTACATCTTTAGTTAATGATATTATAATGCCACTAGTTGGCTTATTGATGGGAAGAGTTGATTTCTCTAATTTATTTTTTACTTTAGGAAGTGGAAATTTTAAAACTGTTCAAGAAGCTAAAGATGCAGGAGTGGCTACAGTTAACTATGGAATATTTATAAATAACATAATAGATTTTCTGATTGTAGCATTCTCAATTTTTATTATTATACAGCAAATAAGCAAACTTACTAAGAAAAAGGGAGAAAATATTGTTCCTGATAAGAAAAAATGTAAATACTGCTACACCGAAATTAATTCGCAGGCAACAAGATGTCCTAATTGTACGTCAGAATTGAAAGAAAATTAGATAAATGAGATGGTGTATAAATACAGAAAAATGAAAGAAAAATTTTTTTATATTTCATATTTGTGAAAAAAAATAGCTTGCAGGCATAGTGAGAATTATGTAAAGATTCATAGAAAAGATAAATAATATGTATCATTTAACGTCAAATATGTTATAATCAATATATTAATTTTTTAATGAACAAAATTTGTATTATGACAACTTATGAGTTATAAAAATTGCATAATTGGTTTCTAACAACTAACACATGCATTAAAAGATAATTCATATGAAATAAAAATAATAAGCATTGAAGGAGTTGTATTTTAATTGGGGAAAAAATTTAAAAGAGTACTGGTTGCAAACAGAGGCGAAATAGCAATAAGAATTTTCAGAGCTTGTCATGAACTTGGAATAAGAACTGTGGCTATATACACAGAAGAAGATAAGTTTGCTCTTTTTAGAACTAAGGCTCATGAAGCATATCAAATTGGAAAGAATAAGGGGCCAGTTGAAGCTTATTTAAACATTGACGAAATAATAAATCTTGCATTAAAAAAACATGTAGACGCTATCCATCCAGGATATGGATTTTTATCTGAAAATCCAGACTTTGCTAGAAGATGTGAAGAAGCTGGTATAGAATTCATAGGTCCAAAATCAGAAATGATGGAAAAATTGGGGGATAAAATTAAATCAAAAATAGTAGCTAAAGAAGTTGGCGTTCCAGTAATACCAGGGGTAGAAAAACCTATATCTTCTGAAGAAGAAGCAATTGAAATTGCAAAAATATGTGGTTTTCCTGTAATGATAAAAGCTGCTGCCGGTGGTGGTGGTAGAGGAATGAGAATAGTAAGAAGCGAAAATGAGCTTCTACCTTCTTTTAGAAATGCTAAGAATGAAGCAAAAAAAGCTTTTGGTAATGATGATATGTTCATTGAGAAATATATAGAAGGACCAAAGCATATTGAAATACAAGTGCTTGGAGATAAGTATGGTAACATAGTACATCTTTATGAAAGAGACTGCTCTATTCAAAGAAGACACCAAAAGGTTATCGAAATTGCTCCAGCATTATCATTAACACAAGAAAAAAGAGAAGAAATCTGCGTAGATGCACTTAAAATAGCTAAATCTGTAGGTTATAGAAGTGCAGGAACTCTAGAGTTCTTAGTTGATATGCACGGAAATCATTACTTTATAGAAATGAATCCAAGAATCCAGGTTGAACATACAATTACTGAAATGGTCACTGGAATTGATATAGTTCAAAGCCAGATTTTAATAGCAGAAGGCTATGAGTTAGGCTCTGCAGAAGTAGGTATACACTCTCAAGACGATATACAGCCAAGAGGATATGCAATCCAATGTAGAATAACTACAGAAGATCCTGCAAATAATTTTTCACCAGACACAGGTAAAATTGATGTTTACAGAACAGGATCAGGTTTTGGTATCAGACTTGATGGAGGAAATGGATATAGTGGCGCAGTAATAAGCCCATATTATGACAGTTTACTTGTAAAGAGTACTGCATATGCAAGAACTTTTGATGATGCTGTTAGAAAATCCATACGTGCAATCAAGGAGCTTACAATTTCAGGGGTTAAAACTAATGTAGACTTTTTAATTAATGTGTTAAATAATGAAACCTTCAAAAAAGGTGAATGTGATACTAACTTTATATCAAATAATCCACAATTATTTGATATAAGGCCTAGAAGTGATGAAGAATACAGAGTATTAAAGTTCATTGGTGAAAAGATCGTAAATGAAACTAAGGGTACTAAGAAAGAATATGACGTGCCAGATATTCCAGCTATAGCATCTTTAGAAGGCTTAAGCGGAACTAAGCAGATTTTAGATGCAGAAGGTCCAGAAGGTGTAGTTAAATGGATAAAAAATCAAAATAAGCTGCTTCTTACAGACACAACTATGAGAGATGCTCAGCAGTCTTTAATGGCTACTCGTGTTAGAACCCAGGACATGAAGAATATTGCAAAGGCAACAGCAGTTTTTGGAAATGATTTATTCTCACTTGAAATGTGGGGAGGAGCTACTTTTGATACTGCTTATAGATTCTTAAAGGAATCTCCATGGAAGAGACTTGAATCGTTAAGAAAGAGAATTCCAAACGTAATGTTCCAAATGCTTGTTAGAGGAGCAAATGGTGTAGGTTATAAGAATTATCCAGATAATGTTATAAGAGAATTTATAAAAGAATCAGCTGACAGCGGAATAGATGTATTTAGAATTTTTGATTCTCTTAACTGGTTAAAGGGCATAGAGGTATCTTTAGAGGAAGTATTAAAATGCAATAAGGTAGCTGAAGTAGCATTATGCTATACTGGAGATATTTTAGATGAAAAAAGAGATAAATATAGCTTAGAGTACTATGTAAATAAAGCTAAGGAAATTGAAAAAATGGGAGCTCATATTCTTGCAATAAAGGATATGTCAGCACTACTTAAACCTTATGCAGCTAAGAAGCTTATAACTGCATTAAAGAATGAAGTTTCGATCCCTATTCATCTTCATACTCATGATACTACTGGTAATGGTGTTGCTACAGTATTAATGGCAGCAGATGCAGGAGTTGATATTGTTGATACAACTTTCAATGGAATGTCAGGACTTACAAGTCAGCCGGCTTTAAACTCAGTTGTTGCTGCTCTTCGTAATACAGATAGAGATACAGGTATTAATTTAAGCGGAATTCAAAAGATATCTGATTATTGGGATACAGTAAGACCAGTATACAGCCAGTTTGAATCAGACTTAAAATCAGGAAGTGCTGAAATTTATAAATTTGAAATACCTGGTGGACAATATTCAAACTTAAAGCCACAAGTTGAGAGCTTTGGTCTTGGACATAGATTTAATGATGTAAAATACATGTATAAAGATGTAAATGATATGCTTGGAGACATAATCAAGGTTACTCCATCATCAAAAATGGTTGGAGATTTAGCTATCTTCATGGTTAAGAATGATTTAACTCCTGAAAATATAGTTGAAAAAGCTAAGAATATGGCCTTTCCAGATTCTGTAGTTTCATATTTCAAAGGAATGATGGGTCAGCCAGAAGGCGGTTTCCCTAAGGATTTACAAGAAATTGTACTAAAAGGAGAAGAGGCTATAACTGTTAGACCAGGTGAATTATTACCACCAGAAGACTTTGGAAAGATTGAAACATACTTAAAAGAAAAGTATAAGTTCACACCATGCAAAAAAGACGTAATAAGTTATGCATTATATCCAGATGTATTTGAAGCATATATAAAATCTATATTAGAGTACGGTGACGTAAGCCGTATGGGCAGTGATGTATTCTTCCATGGACTTGCAGAGGGAGAAACCAGTGAAATTGAAATAGCAGAAGGAAAGACCATGATTGTCCAACTGGTTAAAATCGGAGATCTTGATGCTGAAGGAAATAGAACCTTAGATTTCGAAATCAATGGAAATAGAAGAGAAATTAAAATAAAAGATAAAACTGAGAGAATTATCAGTAATTCAGGTAAGGATGATTCATCTAAGATGGCTGATCCTGATAATAAGCTAGAAGTTGGAGCTAGTATCCCAGGAACCATAATCAAGGTGCTTGTAAAAGAAGGAGACGGTGTAAAAGAAGGAGATAGTTTACTTGTGGTAGAAGCAATGAAGATGGAAACAAATATTGTTGCATCTAGTGCAGGAACTATTGAATCTGTTTTAGTAAGTGAAGGACAACAAGTTAAAACAGGTGAATTATTAGTAAAACTTAAATAATAAGCATATATAAATAGCCCTATAAGATAGTTTATAGGGCTATTTATAGTGGATGGAATATTAATTATACAGAAAGTGACAAGCTCAAAATATAATATAAATATGAAATAAGAAATAGGGTGATTTACTGATTTTTATCTTAACTAGAATATGTATTAATATGATAAATTTATTATATTATGTAGAAATTTCGTTGAGTATTAGTAGAATTTAAAATATAATGATAATATGATTAACTTACAAAGCATATTAAATTTAATGGTTATTTTAAGAAGGAGAATTGTGAGACAGATTGATATTAAAGTTAGGTAGGTTGATTGTATTTATAAATAAAGGGGTAGGTGGTGTAATTATGAAAAATGTGAATATTGTTATAGTGGATGACTCGCCTTTTCAAATTGCTTTATTGAGAGATTTATTGACAGAAAGTGGATTTAATGTTGTGGGTGAAGCAGGTTCCTTAGAGGAAACTATTGAGGTTGTTACAAATATGAAGCCGGATTTAGTAACAATGGATATGACTATGCCAGGAACTGATGGATTTGAATGTACAAGGGAAATACATAAAATTGATCCTAATATTAAAGTTATAATTGTTAGTTCTATGATGGATGATGAAATAGTAAGAAAAGCGAAAAAGAATCACGTATGTGGGTACGCACAAAAGCCAGTAGATGCAGAAGAATTAACATTATTAATAAATAGAGTTATGGCAGATGAAGAATTGTTTTTAGAATTGGAAGGCCTATATTCATCAGTGTTTAGAGAGGCTCTATTAGATGTCTTTAATAAGCTTACTAAAACAGTGCCGGTGATTACACATGAAAGTAATGAAAATGTTGAGAAAATTAGTAAGGGAATTTCAATTGTCATGGGGGTTATAGGAAAGTATTCAGGAAGAATAATTTTCGATATGTCATTTGAAACTGCTAATAGCATAGGAAAAGCATTGCTTAAGAGAGAGGTAAAGAATACTGAAGAAATGCTTAATGTTATGTCTGAGATAACAAATATGGCGGCAGGAAATGCATGTTCAATGATAAATAAAAGAAATAGGATATTTGGATTAAGGGTTGCTCCGCCAACCACATTCCATGGAGAATCAATTAGTATATCGAAAGCAGAATTAGAAACTACTTATTCTGCGAATGCAAAAACTCAGTTCGGAGATTTATCAATTAGTATAGGCTTTGGAAGAGGTGAAGGAGAATGGATGTCAATTATATAAATCCAATATTAAATTCTTTTGCAAGTGTATTGCCACAGTTAGGGTTACCTGATGTAGAGAAAAAGGGAATAAGTCTAAGAGGTAGATTCATAGAGAGTCCTGGAGTTGTCATTATTGTTGGTATTATAGGTGACATTAAAGGTAATGTTATTTATGGGTTAAGCTTAGATGATGCAAAACGAATAGCATCTACAATGATGATGGGAATGCCAGTTGAACAATTTGATGAATTGGCTCAAAGTGCAATTTCAGAACTAACAAATATGTTGACTGCAACTGTAGCAACTAATTTTTCAAAAGAAGATATTAATATAAATATATCTACACCAACTCTTGTACATGGAAACTTTACTGCAAATGCGAGTTCAGATAAAGTTGTATGTGTGCAAATGGGTGTTGGAGATATGAATATTGAGGTTAATATTTCAATGGAGAAAAACACAATTTAGAACATTTATAATTTTTATAATAAAACCATTTGTGATTTTGAATCATAAGTGGTTTTATTAAAGGCGAATTAGATTATTTAAGGAAGTGAATTCATATAAATAAGAGTATATTTTCAAAAGTTTTAAGAATAGCTTTGGGGATTTCTAGAGATATATTTTATGCGATATCAATTATATCCATTATAGTTTTAAGTGTTTTAAATACAACTAGTATATATGGTTATGCAATACAAAGATATAAATTAAATGAATACACTGGATTATCAACAGAAATATTAATGGATAACTATAAAAGAGTAATTTATTATGTTCAGAATCCGTTTATTAAGGAATTAAAGTTTAATAGTATACCTATGAGTGAATTCGGAAGGATACACTTTTTTGAGGTGAAGAGAATATTTATAGCGCTATATGTATTTAGTATAATATTTATTGGCGTTATAATCTTTAAAGTATTGGCTAATAAATCAAATGATTTAAAAAAGAGGCTTATAGCAAATTTCAATAGTGGTGTAAATATGATGGCAGTAATATTCATATTTGTTGGTGCAATATCAGCAAAGGATTTTTCCAAAGCATTTATTTATTTTCATAAAATATTCTTTAGAAATAATTACTGGATATTTGATCCTAGAACTGATCCTATAATAAATGCATTACCAGAAGAATTTTTTATGCTTGAATTAATGAGCATAATAATTTTGTTGGTAGTAGTTACTGTAGTTATAAAGTTACTTTATATTAGAAACAAATTAGGTTCGAAAAGTTAATTATAATTTACTTTTGAAACTCTCTGGTATATAATAACATTTATAAGAAAAACTGATTAAATATAGCGAGGTTAATACGACATACGCTATGTTAAAGACTCTTGCTTTAGAAGGCGGGAGTTTTTTTATTATTAAGGAGGAGATTATTTTGCAAAAGATTATTTATGTTGGAATAGGTGGTTGCATTGGAGCTGTAATGAGATACCTAGTGACCATGCAATCAGCAAAAATGATAAATTCTAATATTCCATTAGGAACATTAATAGTAAACGTAGTCGGAGGTTTCCTTATAGGAATGATAATGGAACTAAGTGTTTCAACAGATTTGATATCGCCCAATTTAAAGCTTTTTTTAACAACAGGTGTTATGGGTGGGCTAACAACATTTTCAACATTTAGCTATGAAACAATAAATTTAATTAGCGACGGAAGATACTTATTTGGAATTGCTAACATTTTATTAAATGTATTTTTAAGCATAGGGGGAGTTGCCTTAGCTAGATTAGTATGTAGTATATCAATTTAGAAAAGAATAGTTATTTTAAAAAACTAAAAAAAGATGAGATTAAAGCAATGAGTCTATGAAAAGTATGTTAAAATATATATGAAATTTAAGGGGGATGGACTATTTGAAGTGTAAAATATGTGGTATGGAAATAAATGAAATAAATTTTAATTTTAATGAAGAAGCTTTTATTAATAAGAATTCGATAGACAATATTATTCATTGTCCATTTTGTGGTGTAGGTAAGGAGTATTTGAGTGAAAGTAACGAAATAATTACAGTACAAAGTGACTTGTTTGATGAAAATACTTTGAAGATTTTAGATCATGCTGTTAAGCTTGAGCTCTTTAATGGTGACTTTTATAACACGGCAGCTATGAGAGCTAAAAATGATAAAGTCAAAAAAGTATTTGGAGCATTATCAAAAATAGAAATATGTCATTCAAGAATACACCAAAGACTAGGTGATTTTATAAAGGCTCCTAATTTAAGTAAAGTTAGCTATGATAGATATGATAGTGATAGTGCACTTTTACAATTAGCAAAGCAAAAAGAAGAACATGCTGTTGGATATTATGAAAAATATAAAAATCAGGTTAATGACAGCAATTTATTTGAAATATTTGCAGCTTTAGCTGGCGTAGAGAAAGAGCATATCATTCTTGTTGAAGAATAGATAATCTTTAATTTGAAAAGATTTAAGGCTTATTTAAATAAAAAATATGAGGGAAGAATTGATATAAATTTAATTTTGTTATTGTATTATGGTATGTATGGAATAAATTTAACATAAAGACAGTAATAATGTTCTTGAATTTAGACTTTTTATGTGTTATCATTAACAAGTATCAAAAATGACATTTAATAAATTAATAATAATTTTAAAAATATATTTTTGATAAAAGCAATGATTAACATGGTTTGACGTCTGAGAAGAGACGATTTTCTCAATAGGAGAAATTAAGGTGCAAACCCTTATCATTCCACCATTGCCATGCTAGATGGGGAGTTAGCGGTGCCCTGTAACCTGCAATCCGCTATAGCAGGATTGAATTCCTCGCTTAGGTATTAGCGATTTATAGTCTGACTTTTGTAAGTGGTGTTGATGACTGGGTCCCACGCAATGGAAGCCCATGAACCTCGTCAGATCTGGAAGGAAGCAGCGATAAGTGGTTCCTTCCATGTGCCGTGGATCAATCTGGTCTGAGCTAACTGCATTAGTAACGTATAGAAAACTAATAACGAAGCGAGGTGCATGGTTTATTTTAATGTTTAATTATAGCATGGAAATGAAAAATTAATTAGGTTATTCTTCAATAGGATTAACATAGGACACAATAGGATAAGAAAGTGAGGGCATTTCAGCAATGAAATACCCTCATTTTCTTATCCTATTTAATTTAAATTTACTATTTACTTTACAATATTTTTAAGACAGCCTATACCTTCAATTTCGCATTCAACTATATCGCCAGTCTTTAGGAATTTAGGTGGTATGAATCCCATGCCCACACCAGCTGGAGTTCCCATTGCAATAATAGTTCCAGCCTTTAAAGTAATTCCCTGAGACAATTCATGAATTACGTCTTGTATTGAAGTAATCATAAGATCAGTAGTACTATTTTGTCTTAGCTCTCCGTTAACTCTAGAGCATATCCTTAATACTGGAGGATTAACAAATTCATCTTTAGTGACAATACAAGGCCCCATTGGAGTAAAACCATCTAAACTTTTACCAAAATACCATTGTTTATGTCTTGTTTGAAGATTTCTTGCACTCACATCATTTATTATAGTATAACCAAAAACATAATCAAAAGCTTTTTCTTTAGGTACATCTTTAGCGTCTTTTCCAATGATCACTGCTAATTCAGCCTCATAATCTAGACTATCAACTATTTGTGGATAACTAGGGATATAATCACCATCAGCAGTCGCAGTATTAACTCTTTTAGAAAAATATACTGCATATGGTCTATCTCCACCAAAGGCTTCGTTTTTATATCGAGCAGATTCAACTGCATGTTCCATATAGTTGATACCTAAACAAATAATATCTTGATTAGGATTAGGTATTGGAGGCATTTTAGAAATATTCTCTATGGAGATATATTCCTTATCATTATTAGTTAATGATTTTTGTAGAAGATCCATTTCATGATCTGTTATGTTTTCTATTAAACTGATCATGCTATCATAATTAATGCCAAGAGATTTCATAGGATAAACTCCTTGCTCATTGAGAGCTAGTATTCCTACTTGCTCTATACCTTCATGCTTAAAAGTTACAAATTTCATAATACATTCCCCAATTCTAAAGATTTTTTATTTTAAAGTTGTATTGTAGCCCATTTCTAAAATAGAATGTAATTCTTCGTAATTATGATATAGTAATATGAATTTAAAACTGATATTACCGTATATTTATGCCTGTATTAAATTTACAAAGGTATAATGCAATCCATTCTTTTCATCAATAAATTTCTCTGATGTGTATTCAGTATTATAATTTGAATAATTAATTCCAGGGAAATATGTATCGCCTTCAAATTCTTCATCTACTTTTGTTAAGTATAATTTCTTTGCATAAGGGAGAAATTGTTTATAAATTTCAGCACCTCCAATTACAAAGACTTCATCTTCACACTCCGAATATCTTTGAAGTACTGAATTAAAATCGTGCTCTATTGTCACCTTATCTGAATCTACATTAAAATTATTATCTCTAGTTAGAACTATATGTTCTCTATTTGGTAAAATTCCAGGCAATGATTCAAAAGTTTTTCTACCCATAATCATTTTTTTGCCTGTAGTTATTTTTTTAAATCTCTTTAAATCCTCTGAAATATGCCATAATAATTTGTTATCTTTCCCGATTACATTATCTTTAGCAATAGCAACAATTATTGAAATCATTTATTATCCCACCTATCTTAGGCACAATCAAAAAGTATATTATTTTCTTTCATATGCCTTAAATTTAATTATACTGATACGTCCATTTTTATAGATTCATGATGCTTATAATCTTCTAATTTTATGTCGTCAGGAGTAAAATCATAGAAATTTGTAATTTCTGGATTGATCCAAAGTTTTGGAGCATTATATGCATCATTTTTTCTTGTAAGTTGAAGTTTCAAACCATCTACTTGATTTTCGTATATATGAGCATTATTTATTACATGAGTAAATAATCCTGGCTTAAGTCCAGTAACTTGAGCTAACAGATGAACTAATACAGCATACTGAGATGTATTAAATGGAACACCAAGTCCCCAATCTCCGCTTCGTTGAACAAGCATACAGTTGAGCTTCCCATCTGTTACATCCCACATTGTAAGAAAGCAGCAAGGATATAAAGGAGCGCTATCTAGGTATGGAATCTGCCATAAATTAATCATCATTCTTCTATCTTGTGGGTTATTTTTTAATGCATCTATTAATTTATCCATTTGATCGAACTTTTTCACTATCCAACCATAAGAAGTTCCAATAGTTCCGTCTTCCATCATCCATTCATCCCATATTTTTACGTTTTGAGATTGAAGTTCTTTTACACTGTTTGATTGATCTTTAAAGATCCAAAGAAGTTCTTTAACGGCAGTTTTAAATGCCACAAATTTTGTTGTTAGTATTGGAAATTCTTTTTCTAAATTAAATTGCATAATTTGATGAGGTAGTTTATAAGTCTTGACTCCAGTTCTGTTATTATCGAAGTAACCATTTTCTAATATATCATTAGCAATGGCTAAATATTTATCATCATATAAACTCATTATAGATATGCCTCCTTATATTTAAAAATTATTTTTATAATAAAATTATTCAATATACATTTTAACCTAAAGTATTTAACAAGTCATCCAATATATTTTATATAAAAGCATATTAAAAGTATATGGTCTTCAGAAGGAGTGTAAATTCAAGAAACTATTAGTATTTATTTTTAAAGATTTTTATATTACATATATTTATTCAAATATATGTAATATAAAACTAATTGTGTATTTTGCATTGCACAAGCAATAGTGTATAATAATGTTATATTTAAGAGAAATGGCGAGGTGGTATCCCGTGGGTTATACAGCACTATATAGAGAGTGGAGACCAAAGAATTTTGAAGACGTTGTTGGACAGGAACATATAACTACAACGTTAAAAAATGAAATTTTAAACGATAGAATTGCACATGCTTATCTTTTTTGTGGAACTAGAGGAACAGGAAAAACATCAACTGCAAAAGTAATGGCAAAGGCATTAAATTGTCTAGATTTACAAAATGGAGAACCATGTAACGAGTGTGAGATGTGTAGAAAAATAAATGAGGGATTAGCAATTGATGTAACAGAACTTGATGCCGCTTCTAATAATGGTATAGATAAAATTAGAGACATTATAGATGATACAAAATATCCGCCCCAGGAAGCTAGGTATAAAATATATATAATGGATGAGGTTCATATGCTTTCAGTAGGAGCAGTTAATGCGTTCTTAAAAACTTTAGAAGAGCCTCCTAAGAGAGTAATATTTATATTAGCCACAACAGATCCGCAAAAGCTACCTATAACTATTCTATCTAGATGTCAAAGGTTTGATTTTAAGAGAATAAGCCAAAAAGAAATATCTAGCAGACTTAAAAAGATAACAGATTCTCAGGGAATAACTTATGAGCAAAAAAGTTTGGATTTAATTTCAAGAGTCTGCGATGGTGCAATGAGAGATGCATTAAGTATATTAGATCAAGCGATTGCTATGGGTGAAGATAAAATTAACTACGAAGATTTAGTTAGTATATTGGGACTTGTGACAAATGAATATTTGTTTGACATAACTTATGCCATTATAGATAGAAGTATTGAAAAATCCATGATTATAATTGATAAGCTTGTTTATTCTGGTAAGGATATGCAATTGTTCATTAAAGATTTAATAGCACATTTTAGAAATTTACTTATGGTAAAGGTTACAAATAATCCAGAAGAAGTTTTAGACATGTCTCTTGAAAATATTCATTTAATTAAAGAGCAGGGAAGAAAGATTAGAGTAGAAGAAATAATGAGAGCTATTAGAATACTTCAGGATTCGGAAACAAATTCAAAAGCTAGCAAGCAAAGTAGATTATATTTAGAGCTTGCTATTATAAAGATGTGTAAAATTGAGTATGATACTTCAAATGAGGTTATTTTATCAAGAATAAACAAGTTGGAGGAATCATTAAAAACTGGCAAGATTCGAATGGTTCAATCAGAAAATATTAATGAAGAATTAAAATCTGCACATAATAATATAGGAACTAATTCAAATAATAATCAAAGTAGAAATGCTATTAATAAGGGTAACATAAATAGTAACAGTGTTAATTTAGAAGCTAATCCAAATTCATCGTTAACAGTAGATGATGTTGGGAGAGTATGGACAGAAATATTAGAAAAGTTCAAGGCAAAGAGGGCAATGATTGTTTATGCTTCAATCGTTACAGCAAAGCCATATAGCTTAAAAAATGGTATAGCTACACTTGAATATGATTCAATGTATGCATTTAATAAAGATAGGTTGCAGAAGGCAGAATACAGAGAAATTGTGAATACCGTATTTTCAGAAGTTCTAAAAGAAAAAGTAATTGTAGATTATGTAGTAAAAAATGATAATGAAGTAAAAGATCAAGAAGAGCTATTAAAAGAAACAATAGAAGGAATACCATTTGAAATATATGATGAATAAGAAGTTACTTATTCATTAAACTTGAGTATTAATAAAAGATGTTTTATAATTAATGAATGAGATTCAAGAAAGAGGAGGATTTTTTATGGCAAAAGGTGGATTTCCAGGAGGCTTTGGTGGCGGGAATATGAATAACCTTATGAAGCAAGCACAAAAGCTTCAAAAGCAAATGGAAGATATGCAAAAGGAACTTGAGACAAAGGAATTTGAAGCATCAGTAGGTGGTGGTGCTGTAGTTGTAAAAGTAACTGGTAAAAAAGAAGTATCATCAATTAACATAAAACCAGAAGTTGTAGATGCAGATGACGTTGAAATGCTTGAAGACCTAGTAATGAGTGCTGTTAATGAAGCACTAAGAAAAGCAGAAGAGGAAACTTCAAGCAAAATGGGTAAACTAACAGGCGGAATGCCAGGCGGGTTATTCTAAGAATCTCAATAGTTATTAATAGGTTAGCATACAGGATTGTAGAAGAAACTTCAGCCTGTATGCTTTTTATAATAGGCTAAAAATATAGATAAAGGAGAATTATAAATTATGATGGAGTTTTATCCAGTAGCCATAGAAAAGTTGATAGAAGAATTTGCCAAGCTACCAAGTATTGGACAAAAGACGGCTCAAAGATTAACATTACATATCTTAAATCTTCCGGATGATGAAGTTAAGGAATTTGCGGATGCATTAGTTAAGGCAAAAGGAACGGTTAAGTATTGCTCGGTATGTGGAAACTTTACAGATAAAGATCCTTGTGCATTATGTGGGAATCCTAATAGAGATAAGGGTACAATATGTGTTGTAGAGCAGCCAAAGGATATTATGACAATGGAAAAGGTTAAAGAATACAATGGAGTATATCATGTATTACATGGAAATATATCTCCAATGCAAGGAAGAGGTCCTCAAGATATAAGAATTAGAGAGCTTGTTTCTAGAATGAACGAAGATGTAAAGGAAGTAATATTAGCAACGAATCCTAATATAGAAGGAGAGGCAACTGCAATGTACATATCTAAGATACTTAAACCTCTTGATGTTAAAGTTACTAGGATTGCTTCAGGTATACCTGTTGGTGGTGATTTAGATTATGCAGATGAAGTTACATTATCTAAGGCACTAGAGGGAAGAAAAGAGATATAAAATAAAGGAACCTAAATAAAATTAGGTTCCTAAAAAGTGTTACATAGATGGGAGTTAGAAGTTTCTATCTGCATGAGTGAAAAGCTTCTTAAGTATAATATATATATATATATATATATTTGAAAAAGTGTTACAGTATTAAAATAAATTATGAAATCAAATTATGTATATTTTTACCATTGAATGGATAAAATGGTAGTAAGAAGTTTTTTGGAGGGATTTACATGAATAAAAAAAATATTGTAGAGTACCTGATGAACAAGACTAATGACTCAACTATGTATGCTAAGTTATTACATGATATGGAAATTGCAAAAATGGAAATAAATGTGGCTCGTAGCATGTTTAATAATGTTAACGATGACAAATTAATAGAAGTAGCTATTTATTCAGAGAATGTTGCAAGAAAAAGATATGATTACTTATTATCAATAGCAAGAGAAAAGGGGATAAGAGTAGAACATAATTATGTAGTAGAAAATAATGTACGAATTGTTGAATAAATAAAGTGGGGGAGCTAAATATGGAGGGACAATATTTAATATATGGATTAGCAGGGATAATATTATTATTTTTAATGATAAGATTATTAAAATGGCCGATAAAAATACTTATAAATGGTATCATAGGCGTTGTAATATTATATTTAGCTAATTTTATAATTGCAAATCTCGGATTAATAGGCATAAATGTTAATTTTTCGCTGGCGATTAATCCAATTACCGCTTTGATAGCAGGTTTTTTTGGAGTTCCTGGTGTTATTGTTTTGATTATAATAAGGTTATTTCTTTAATTGAGTTTTAGAATTTTCATTTAGAGAATTTTGACATTGCAAAATTTAATAATTGTTCAAAGATTGTCTGTATTTAGAAATATAAAAAGTTCATTATGTTTCTAAATACAGATTTTGTTATTTTTAATTATAATTATGTTTGTTAATTAAGTGATTTTGAGTTAATATTTAATGTATAAGGATTAAAATTCCTAGAGTATTATTTATTTTCCAAGGGGGGACTCTTTTAACTTATTGAGATTAGTTTTATATTGAAATTAATATAGTAATTTTTTATGTATAAACAATAAAAGAGTATATTATGAGTTACGTATAAGAAATAATTTATGAAGGGGAAAAGAAAGTGAACAAAGAATTTCTTAAAAAGATTATAATAACGGGAATGACAACTCTAATGGTAACAAACATGTGTTATATCTCAGCATCAGCTAAATGGATTAATGATAAGAACAATGGTTGGAGTTGGTTAGATGGAGATATTAAAATTACTGGTTGGAAAGAAATTGATGAAAAGTGGTATTATTTTAATACAGATGGAATAATGAAAACAGGATGGCTTAGTGATAATGGAAAATGGTACAACCTATCTAATAGTGGAGAGATGACTATAGGTTGGAAAAAGGTTGGTGAAAAGTGGTATCACTTTAATAATGATGGGGTAATGAGCATAGGATGGGTAAATGACAATGGCACTTGGTATTATACTAATTTTAGTGGAGAAATGGAAACTGGAACATTAGGCATAAGTGGCAAAGTTTATACTTTCTCTGATAGCGGAGAAATGCTAAATGGTAATACTGAGCAAATAGAAAGTGGATCAGAGAATGTAAATGGTGTAAAGGATGACACGAATTCTCGTATTGCATATGTTGCGACAAATAATGATTCATTAAATGTTCGATCAGATGCATCAACTTCGTCAGATATAATTGACAATATATACAGAGGTGCACAGGTTAAAATTGTTGATGATGAAAAGAATGGATTCTATCCTATAATAATAAATGGAAAAAGGGGATGGGTAAGCTCTAAATGGGTCACGTTTAATAAACCTGAAGATGATACAACAAAGAGTCCAACCTCTTCTAATATACCTAATTCTAGTGTAGATACTCCATCAGTAGATAATAAAAATTCTAATGCGATCAGTAGTTCGCTTAGTGATATAAGGAATACACAGCCAAGTACAGATAATAAGTATTACTATTCTGATGATAATCTTTTTTATAAAGTTAAACTTTCGCCACCATTTTATAGTGGAGGAAAACCGATTAAAGGAAATTGTACATGGTATGCTTGGGGACGCGCTTGGGAAATTACAGGAGTAAAGCCAAGTGATGCAGGATTTATAGGAAATGCCTATGAATGGTGGGACGCAAATCAAAAAAGCGGTAAATACCAGTATGGTTCTCAACCTAGAGTAGGAGCTATTGCAGTTTGGAAATCTAACATGCCTAATTCTGGAGGCGATGGACATGTAGCAATAGTTGAAAAAATAGATGGTGGTAAAATTTATATATCAGAATCAACTTGGAATGGTGTAACTTTTAGGTATAGAGAAATATATGATACCAATTATTTATATGGATATATTTATCTGGACAAGGCAAACCACTAAGAATTTCATAAGCTAAAGGGGCTAGGGAGTAGTTTTTATTAGTGAAACATAATAAATATTATTGCACATGTAATATAAACAGAGGTTAATAGTAAGTTATAAAAGCTAATTATAAAAAGCTATCCTGAAAGAGAGGTGTAGTAATGAAAAAAATTAAAAAGTTAAGTATAGTAGCAAGTATAGTAGCATTTATGCTGGTTGTATCTAATGGATCACATAATGTTGCAATGGCAGAGGAATCATCAGTAACAAACAATAGTCAAGGAGTAAGATTAAATGATGATTTTTATGATGCAGTAAATAGTGATTGGATTAAAAATGCTAAAATTGAAGATGGAAAATCTACTGCGTCTACTTTTGATGATGTTGAGAATAAAGTAACAGAACAAATCAAAGATATAATTAACAATTTGTTGATTAATAAGGATGCGTATAAAGAAAATAGTGATGAGAAGAAAATAATAAATATTTACAATAATACTTTAAATATAGAAGCAAGAAATAGAGAAGGGATAAAACCAGTAAAGGAAAATTTAGATGAAATTAAATCAATTGGAACAATAGATGATATTACTAAGCTCTGGAAGGATAAGAGGATATTAAACTCAACAATAAAGTTTTCTGTAGAAAAAGATATAAAAGATGTGAAAACAAATATACTTTATATAAGTCCTATTGCGCTTAGTTTAGGGGATTCAGATGAATATACTAATCCAACAGAGAATAGCAAAAAAGAGCGTAAGTTAACGGAAGATTATTATAATAAAATATTGATGTTAAGTGGATATACTCAACAAGAATCTCAGAAAAAAGTTGATGATATGTTTAAATTTGAAGAAATGGTAGCTCCGTATATTAAAGGAAAAAAGGAAAAGGCTACAACTAAGAATTTGATTGATGAACAATATAATGTATATACAGTAGCAGAATTAAATAATTTAGCTCCTAATTTAAATCTACCAGAAATTATGAATTATATGGGAATAGACAAAGCTAATAAGATTATTTTAGAAGATCCAGAATGGTTGAAAGCATTTAATAAATTATATAATCAAGAAAATGTACCTCTCATTAAAAATTATATTGAAATAGTTAATTTACTATATGCATCAAATTATTTAAGTGAGGATTTTGAAAATGCCAATAAAGAATACGCAAGTAATATGCTAGGCATAACTGGTAATGTATCAAAAGAGGAAGAGGCCGTTGATAATGTAAATTCTATGATGGGAATGGCTATTGGAAGACTTTATTCTGAAAAATATGTTCCTGAAAAGACTAAAAAAGATGTAGAGTCCATAACAAAGGATATTATAGCAGTTTACAAAAAGAGAATTGATAATCTTGATTGGATGAGTAGTCAAACTAAAAAAAATGCTATTGATAAGCTAGATAAGTTAAAGATAAAGATAGCGTATCCTGACAGTTGGAATGATTATTCAAAGTTAGATATTAAATCATACGAAGAAGGTGGATCACTTTTCCAAAATGCAATGACACTTAGAATATTTGAGCGTGATAAGATGTTTAATAAAATAAACAAACTAGTGGATAAAGATGAAGATCAGTTTAAACCTCAAACAGTCAATGCTTTTTATAGTGCAACAGAAAATTCAATTATTATACCAGGCGGAATAATTCAAGGCCATTTTTATGATGTAAATACACCTAAGGAAGTTAATTTAGGCGGAATTGGAGTTATTATTGGTCATGAAATTAGCCATGCCTTTGATAATACTGGAGCTCAATATGATTCTGATGGTAACCTTAATAATTGGTGGACCGAAGAGGATTATAAAGAATTCATGCAAAAAACTCAAAAGGTTGCAAATTTTTATAGTCAGATTGAAGCAATGCCTGGTGAAAAGTTAGATGGCAATCTTACTGTGGGAGAAAATATTGCAGATATAGGTGGAGTATCCTGTCTTTTAGATATACTAGGCGAAATGAATAATGCAAATTATAAAGCGTTTTTTGAAAGTTATGCAGTTACTTGGAGACAGATAACAACAAAGGAATATGCAACATATGCATTAATCATAGATGTTCACTCTCCTAATAAGGTTAGAGTAAATGCAGTCCTACCACAATTTCAAAAGTTCTATGACACATATGGAATTACTGAAAAAGATGGTATGTATGTTAAGCCGGGGGATAGAATAGGGATTTGGTAAATGATATCTTATATGTTTTAAGTGAAAAAGTAGGTAGCTTTTCAAAAAAGCTATCTATTTATTTATTAATGGCTTATAATTTGACATTCATTAATTTTGAGTTAATAATAATGTAAGTATAAAGTTAAAGGAGTAGTGATACTATTATGCCAGCAGGAAATGGAGTAAATTGCGGAGATTGTGGAGAGCTAAAGCAAGGAAGATGTAATGGAAAGGATCTGACTTGTTTATGTTATAAGTGCCCAAGAAAATTAGCACAATGTATGTGTGTTAAATATTGTAGAGAAACTGAATCAGTATTATATTTTGATGAAGATAATTAAAATATAACTTTATAATTACTTTAAATGTACTCCTAAAGGAGTATGTTTAGTATAAAAAATAATCAAATGATAATGTTGAAAGGCGAATAGTGAAAGAGTAAAATAATGTATAAGTAAATTGATATGTGCAAAGAGGCATATGTAAATATCTCATTAAGAGAATTACATATGCCTCTTATTTTATATTATTTAATATTTTAGGAAAGGAAGTTTTAGCAAATGCGTAGTTTAGAAACAAATGATTGGATGGTTATTAACAATATAGTATATCAGATTAATTCTATTGAGAATTCTACTACTATGCGAAAAAATTTCCTTACTCAGATGGCTTTAGTTTTAGATTTTGATAGTGCTGATTTTTATATTGCATCAGAATTAAATAGCCATACATTGGTTAAACCAGTATTTTACAATTACAAGCCTAGAGCAGATGAAAATTACATGGACAAGTATGACGGTATAGATTATAGCAGGGGATTAATGTTTGGTGGTAAAAGTAAAGTATATAGAGAAAGTGATATTATTTCGGAGAAAAAGAGAGTAGAGACGGAATACTATAAAAAGTACTTTGAACCTAACAATTGGCATCATACACTAAATATGATATTGGCACACAAAAATCAGTTTGTTGGTGTAGTATGTTTCTTTAGAATAAAAGGAAAAGAGGATTTTATATATGAGGATTCTTTTGTACTTGATATTATTAAAGAACATTTAGCCTTTAGGTTATATCATGATCTAAATAATAATTCCATGGGTGGAGAAAAAATATCTATTTCCCAGTGTGTAGATACTTGTGGATTAACCAAAAGGGAAGAAGCTGTGTTATGTGAACTAATGAATGGATTAGAGAACAGTGAGATTAGCAATAAATTATGCATTACAAATAATACATTAAAGAAACATGTACTTAATATATATAGAAAGCTAGGTATTAAGAATAGAGTTCAGCTATTTAAGATGGTTAAAGAAAGAGGATGAGAATACTACTTTAGGGGTATCTATATATTAAAAAGGATAATTAAAATGGTGTTTTTGGTGAATTGTTATAAAAAGATTTTGATAGTATATTATTCACAAGAAGTAGTGAAATAGTTGTTTAGATGGAAGTTTGTATATAATTTTGCAATTAGGGAGGAGAGAGGTTATGAAAGAAATAGTATTAATTATAAGACCGGAAAAATTAGAAATTATTAAAAGTATTTTGGATGAATACCACTGTGGTGGAATGACAATATCAACTGCAATGGGATGTGGAACTCAAAGAGGCTCGCTAGAAGGTGTAAATGAGATTAAGGGTTTAAAAACAAATATAAATTTATTACCCAAAATTAAAGTCGAGGCAGTAGTAGAGGACAATATAATAGAAGATATTATCTTATCGGTAATAGACAAGGTAGGAACTGGTAATGTTGGAGACGGAAAAATTTTCGTTAGAAATATAGAACAAGTTGTTCGTATTAGGACAGGTGAAAGAGGAAGTAAGGCTTTATAATCATAAATATTTAGATGCAAGGGTGCATAAAGGTATGAATATCTTTATGCACTTTTTTGTTTTAGCTCATGATAGAAGAGTTAGGAAATTATAAGCATAAAAGCTATTTTTATTTAGAGGAGTGATTTAGATGATAAAAGGTATATTAAAGAAACTTATATTAAGTATAACAATAGGATGCATGGTAACAATGAGTTTATCTGGCTGTGGTTCAAATACTCAATCAACTTCTAATGGAAGTACAGGTGAAAATTCTGGTGAAAGTAAGGAATTAAATGTTATCTGCTGGTCCGAATATCTACCTGATGACGTCCTAAAAGGTTTTGAAGAAAAGTATGGAGTTACAGTTAATATGACTACATTTACTGATCCAGATGAAATGCTTGCAAAAGTTAAATCAGGAAGTAAAGGGACATATGATATGATTATTGGCCCGGCTCAAGATATTAATATACTAAAATCTCAAGATTTGATTCAAAAATTAGATACAAGTAAAATAGAGAACTTCAAAAATATTGATGAGCAATATTTACATGAAGCAAATGATCCTAAAAATGAATACAGTATTCCTTATTTGGGTACAAGCATATTAATCGCAGTTAATACAGATAAAATTAAGGATAATATAAAATCATATAAAGATTTATTGAATCCTAAGTATAAAGATACTATGGTTGTTGTTGAGGATGCCAGACCAATAGTCGGGATTGGATTAATGACAAATGGATATAAGATAAATGATACAAGCGATGAAGGATTAAAGAAAGCAGAGGACTTTTTAACACAATTGAAACCAAATATTCATGCATTCAACGGTGATAGTCCAAAAACATTATTATTAAATGGTGAGTGTTCATTAGGCCTTGTTTATGGAGGGGAATGCGCTTTAGCAGCTAAGGAGAATCCGGCAATTAAAGTAGTTTATCCAGAAGAAGGCATTTATTTCACATTTGATATGATGATGAAAGTTAACGGAGCTAAGAATTCTGAGAATGCAGACTTACTAATGAACTATATATTAGATCCAGAAGTAAGTGCTACTATTTCAAAGACTTTCCCATATGTAAATCCAAACAAAGCAGCTAAAGATATTCTAGGAGACGACTTTAAAAATAATAATATTATGAATATCCCAGAGGCTGAAATGAAGAAAAGTCAGGGTTTACAAGATATTGGAGAAAATGTATCAAAAATAACTGACTTATGGACTAAGTTTAAAGTATAAGGGTGAAAAATAAGACTTTGGAGGGGATTAAATGTCTGAGGTTATCGTGAAAATAGATAATATAAATAAAAAATACGGAGATAATCATGTAGTTAGAGATCTATTTATTGACATAAAAAAAGGTGAATTTTTAACTATGCTTGGCCCCTCAGGTTGTGGTAAAACTACAACCTTGAGGATGATAGCAGGCTTTGAAACACCTACTAGTGGAAGCATTTATATTGAGGGTGAAGAGGTTCAAAACTCTGAACCTTATGAGAGAGAAGTAAATACAGTTTTCCAAAACTATGCACTATTTCCTCATATGACTATTTATGATAATTTAGCTTTTGGATTATCAGTCAAGAAAGTTAACAAAGCAGAAATTAAACAGCGTGTTACAGAAATTCTCGAGCTAGTGCAGCTAGTGGGATTTGAAAATAGAAAACCAGATCAATTATCAGGTGGACAAAAACAAAGGGTTGCAATAGGAAGAGCCCTTATAAATAGACCAAAGGTTTTGCTGCTAGATGAACCTTTAGGAGCTTTGGATTTAAAATTAAGAAAGCAAATGCAATTTGAATTGAAGCGTCTCCAAAAAAAGTTGGGAATTACATTTGTTTATGTCACTCATGATCAAGAGGAAGCACTTACAATGAGTGATAGAATTGCAATTATGTATGGAGGAGATTTAGAGCAAATAGGAACACCAAAGGAAATATATGAAAAGCCAAAATCTAAATTTGTGGCAGATTTTATTGGAGAATCAAATATTTTTTATGGAGTTGCTAATAAGTTAGAGAATGATTTATCAAGAGTAAAATTAGAAAATGGAGATGCTATAGTATTGGATTCTCAGGTTATGGATAATGAAATAATTTATGTTCTAGTAAGGCCTGAAAATATAAGATTATCTAAGGAACCGATAGAAGGATTTACTCTCGTAGGAAAAGTAAAAGAGCATGTTTATATTGGGAATGTTAATAAAACAATAATTATGCTTCCAACAGGAATGGAGATAAAGATGAATACTACTCCAAAAGTGGAATTACTACCAATAGGTTCAGAAGTATATGTGTATTGGGAAAAGGAAGATGCAGTTGTTATTAAATCACAAAGCCAAGAAGTCTTCAATGTTGTAGATAATCCCGTATTTACAGTAGAGAACCAAACAAAATAAGGAGGTGCTTAAATGAAAAGTAAAAAGAAAATAAACATGCCTCTTATAACCAGAGTTGGTCCAGTTTCAGCATGGATGATTTTGCTAGTAGCTATTCCATTTATTTATGTCTTTGCTATGAGTTTTATGAATAAAGGAACTTATGGTGGGGTTGTTATTGGATTCACTCTAAATAATTTTATACAGGTATTCGATCCGTTATATTTAAAGGTTTTTGGTGAATCATTTTTGATTTCGGCTTTTACGACTATAATTTGTATAGTAATTGCATATCCATTTACTTACTTTATAGCCCAAAAAACTACTATAAAGAAGACTGTTTTTATGGCTATGGTAATAGTCCCTTTCTTAGTAAGTTCATTAATTAGACTTTTTGGATGGATAAATTTACTACGTAAGGATGGGATTATTAATTCACTATTGTTGAAATTAGGATTGATTAATGAACCACTTCAATTAGTATACAATACAACTGGTGTTATGATAGGCCTAGTATATATGTTACTGCCATTTATGATCTTGCCTTTATACAGCTCAATTGAAAAATTAGATAAATCGCTATTAGAAGCTTGTAGTGATTTAGGATCAAAACCTATTACTTCTTTTATAAAAGTTACCTTACCACTTACGATGCCGGGAATATTTGCAGGCAGTATTCTAGTATTTATTCCTTCGCTAGGATATTTCTTTGTTACTGACTTACTTGGAGGAAGTAAAACTCAAGTAATTGGTAATGTTATTAGAACTCAATTTATAACCGCCAGGAATTGGCCACTCGGATCAGCAATTTCAATATTTTTAATTGTAATTACTCTGGTACTTGTATGGTTATACCAAAAATCAGGTGGTAATATGGACGACTTAGGAGGTATGTAAAATGACAAAGATGCAGAAAAAGAATATATCTAGAATATTTAAAAATATTTATATTTATCTTGTTTTCTTATTTTTATATCTTCCTATCTTTTATGTAATTATTTTTTCATTTAATACTTCAAAGTTAAATATTACTTTCGAAAATTTCACTTTTCAATGGTATGGGACCTTCTTCAAAAATAGAACTTTAATGGAGGCGCTTTCAAATACTTTGATTATTGGGATTATAAGTACTATTATTTCAACTATTATAGGAACTATTGGTGCTATAGGGCTAAGTAAATACAGATTTAGAGGAAGAGATGTAATAGATAAATTATTATACATCCCTATAGTAATTCCAGAAGTAGTGCTTGGTATTGCTCTACTTTCAATATATTCAGTTCTTAGTATTCCTTTAGGATTAATTAGTATTACTTTATCTCACATTACTTTCAGTATTCCTTTTGTTGTAATAACAGTAAGAGCAAGACTTGCCGGATTTGATAAATATCTTGAAGAAGCAGCTATGGATTTAGGTGCAAATAGGATTGTGACTTTCTGGAGAGTAACGTTACCGCTCATAATGCCAGGAGTTTTGTCTGGTGCTATGCTGGCATTTTCATTATCTATTGATGATGTTGTAATTAGCTTCTTTACAGCTGGACCAGGAAGTACAACACTTCCACTTAAAATTTTCTCTATGGTAAAGACTGGAGTAACACCAGAAGTAAATGCTTTATCCACAGTAATAATGGTTATAACTATTATAATTATAGCTTTAAATACTGCATTTCAAGTTAGGAAGCTTAAGTCACAATAAGAGAATAGTGGAACAGAATGTTTGTCTGTTATTTATTTTCATGTTCATAAAGATAATAAGGCATAAAGGTTTACTAACTTGAATAAGAGGGTGAGTTAATGATTAAATACGATGTTGTTATTAAGAATGGAACCATAATAGATCCAGAGCGAAAAAAGAGCACTATTGCTAATATTGGAATCCTGAATGGAAAAATAAAAGCTATAACAAGAGAAGATATGGAAGGTAACATTGAATTAGATGTAAGAGGTAAAATAGTATGTCCAGGTATTATAGATATTCATGCTCATGTAGAGGGGGATTTAGATTGTGCTAGAGTGCTAGCAGCCATGGGAGTTACTACAGTATACAATGGTAATTGTGGAATGTCTCCAGAAAATATTAAGGAATTCTACAATAAGTATGATAGTTTTTTAATCAATCAAATAGAACAAATTGGACATACTACTCTGAGAGAACAAGTTGGGGTTACTGATAGATATAAATCATCCAGCGATGAAGAAATTGAAAAGATGAAGGTTATCCTTGAAGAAGCATTTGAATTTGGAGTCAGCGGATTATCATTCGGACTTGAATATGTTCCTGGAAGCTCAAGGAAGGAAGTATTAGAACTAGCAAAAGTTGCAGCTAAGTATGGAAAGTTAGTATCAATTCATACAAGGTCAGACTCTTATGGTGGCCTTTCTAGCTTAAGAGAAGCTATTGACATAACTAGAAAAACAGGTGCAGCTGTAAATATATCTCATTTAACTTATCAGTTTGGAATGGGAATGGCAACAGAAGCTCTTCATATGATAGAAGAAGCTTTAGCCGAAGGGCTAGATATATCCGTAGATAGCGGATTGTATAGTGGATTTGCGACTTCCATTGGAAGTGCTGTTTTTGATGAAGGCTGCATAGAAAAGTGGGGATGTGATTATAGCAGCTTAATAGCTGGGACTGGTAAATATAAAGGTAAGAGATTAACCAAAGAAATTTATGAAGAACTTAGACGAAATTATCAGGATGATACGGTCATAGGCATGGTGGGAGAGGAATATGAAGTATTTGAAATCCTAGAAAAACCTTATGTAATGGTCTCTACAGATGCGGGAACATTATACGATGCTGGAGTTCCAGGTCATCCCCAAGATGCAGGGACATATCCTAAATTTTTTAAAACTATGGTAAGAGAGCAGCATAGAATCACTTTAATAGATGCTATAAGACGATGCACATATATGCCGGCAAAACGCTTAGGATTAATAAATAAAGGATTTATTGGAGTTGGAGCTGATGCAGATATTTTAATATTTGATGCAAAAATAATAGAAGATAAAGCAGAGTATCCATGCTTTGGAGCCACAGACACAAGGCCAGAAGGCATTGAATATGTTTTTGTAAATGGAGTTATGACAGTAAAAGGGAAAGAAGCATTGGATATAAGTGCAGGGAAAACTATTAAAGATAAGTGTCTTATGTGGAATTGGGAACAATGAGAAGTATGGAATAAACTAATAAGCTCTACCACAAATATTCTTAAGAATAAGTATTCTGTACCATATATATTCTTCAGAATATGCTTAAAAAATCGGGAGCTACAGATATTTTATTAGAATTTGAAATTAATTGTTAATAGAAATTAATCTGTGAAATTCACAGCAAAATAAATTGTTGGCAAAAATAAGTTGAGAGATTTTATATTAATTAAATGAGAGGAAGAGATATTATGGAAATTAAAAAGATGTACATCAATGGTGAATGGGTAGAAGCTATTTCTAAAAAAACGAGAGATGTAATAAATCCGGCTAATGGACAAGTAATTGCAAAGACAACAGAAGGTGGGATTGAGGATACTAAGCTAGCAATTGCAGCTGCAAAAGAATCTTTTTATGGAAAAGGTGAATGGAGGAGAATGAATGCACAAGCTCGTGCTGATATTCTTTTACAAATTGCAGATAAGATAGCAGAAAAAAGAGATAAATTTGCAATGCTCGATACAATAGATAATGGAAAGCCTCTTCGCGAGGCTGAGGGGGATGTTGATGATGGAATTCACTGCTTTAGATATTATTCAGGATTAATTACTAAACCATATGGCGGAGTTTATGATGTAAATGATGGCTTTGGACAAATGCATTCATATACAGTGCATGAACCAGTGGGAGTTTGCGGACAGATTACTCCTTGGAACTATCCATTTTTAATGGCTGTTTGGAAGATTGCACCGGCAATCGCAGCAGGAAACAGCGTCGTATTTAAACCTAGCTCAAATACTCCGTTATCAACAATTGCCTTATTTGAAATATTTGATGAAATAGGACTTCCAAAAGGATGTGTCAATCTAGTGTTAGGTTCAGGTGGAACTGTAGGGCAGGAAATAGCTGAAAGCAATGATGTAGACATGGTTACTTTCACAGGAAGCACAGAAGTAGGACAAAGTATTGCAAGAGCTGCTGTAGGAAACCTTAAAAAAGTTGGCCTAGAACTTGGGGGGAAATCACCAAATATTATTTTTGCAGATGCGGACTTTGAAGGAGCAGTTGAATGGGCCATGGTTGGTATATTCTTTAATCAAGGTGAAGTTTGTTCAGCAGGTTCACGAATTATTATTGAGGAATCAATTAAAGATAAGTTTGTCGCACGTCTTTCAGAAAAGGCTAATGCAATGACTATAGGTAATCCAGTAAATAATCCTGACATGGGACCATTAGTTTCGAAAGAGCATATGGAAACAGTTTTAAAATATATTGAGATAGGTAAAAAAGAAGGTGCAACTTTAGTTTGCGGTGGCGAAAGATATATTGAGAGAGAATGTGCAGAGGGATATTATGTAAGACCAACTATATTTGATAACTGCACTTCAGATATGACAATTGCAAAAGAAGAAATCTTTGGACCAGTTGTAACAATTCAAACATTTAAAACAGAAGAGGAAGCTATAGCCTTAGCTAATGACACCGTATATGGTTTGGCAGGAGCAGTATTTACATCAGATGGAACCAGAGCATTAAAAGTAATAAAGGAAATTAGAGCAGGTATCACATGGATTAATTGTTATAATCCAACCTTCAACGAAGCACCATGGGGAGGATATAAAATGAGTGGATATGGTAGAGAACTAGGTGTCCACGGCTTAGAAGAATACCAGGAAATAAAGCAAATAAACATCAATTTAACACCAGGACCAATTGGTTGGTACGAACACTAAATTTGGTATAAAAATACTTGCAGTTTTATGATATTTTAAGTTTGCTGCTAAGCAACAGAAATTAAATATATGTATTCTATTTCGGTTGCTAGCGCCTCACTTTAAGTATTCAGTTATTCTCTAAATTTTAATAAGCTCCATTTAGTAGACACATTGAATTTGCGGTATAAATTCTGAATGTGTTTTTTTAGTGTATATCCACTTATATAAAGTTTGCTTGCAATTTCATCATTATTCATATCCTGAAAAATTAATTGTAAAACTTCTACTTCACGATTCGTTAAATTATACTTCGAGGCTAGATTTGCCATAGAGAAAGATATATTGGAAGAATTTTTTGAATCCTTTGTATAATATTCATAAAAGCGAAGATTGAGATGATCGCTAAAGGCCTTTACAATGAACATCTCATCGGAGGTAAAATCTCCTTCTTCTCGTTTACGATAAATTGTGAGAACTCCTAAAAATAAATCATTATATACGAGATTTAATTGTAATGAGTAATGAAGCCTAAATGGCTCGTAGCATTTCTTATATAGTACTGTTTTCACTCTCTCTTCTTCAGGCATTAAATCGCTTTCACGAATAAGTAGGCATTGTCCGCTCAACATTACCCAACGAGTATAATCTTCATCTTCATTTAAAAGGTAATTTTTTTCAGTATCTGAGTAAATCTCAGGGACACAGATGGGATCACATACCAAGTTCTTCGAATTAGTATGGTCAGCCATTAAAATACTGGAGGCTGTATTAGGAATTAACATTTTTAGTAGGTTCAAAAATGTTATTTTCATTGTATCAAAATCCGGAATGCTATATATCTGATAAATTATATTATTTATTAATAGAAATTCATTATTTTGCATATAGATACCTTCCATAACTATATATTACTAATATTTATATCTGCACAAATATTCTATAAATATGCGAGATTATTAAAGGTATTTTACCATAAATTACATAAATTGTACATGCGGTTATAATACTTAAAAATTATTGTAAGTATATACTAACAAGGAAAGAAGATACTTATAAAGTAGTATACGTACTTCTAAAATAATGCAATAACCATACATTGAGAGAATTGTTTTAACTAGGGCATTTGATTTATAATAATATCAATAAAGAAAATAGATTAAATACAACGACGTATTACTGATTTAAAATCATTGTAATGCGTCGTTTTAATTTTAGAAAGGGAGTAATTATTATGGCACAAAGAGAACAAATTATTGAAGATTTAAACAGAGTTATAGGATATATAAAAAGCGATGGATTAACAAATGAGGAAAAAGAATCAATTACAAAGGATACAATAAATTATTTTGATAACTATGTAAGTCCAGGATGGCTTAAATACAGAAAATCAGTATCAACAAATGCAGCAGTTGTAGAATGGACAGATCAGGGAGCATATTGCACAGGATTATATGGAGAAGAATTTATAGATTGTCTAGGTGGATTTGGAATTTATACATGTGGGCATAGAAATGAGGAAATACTTGATGTTGTAAAAGCACAGCTCGATCATCAAGCATTACATTCACAAGAATTATTAGATCCATTAAGAGGATATCTTGCAAAAGCAGTTGCTGAAATTACGCCGGGAGATTTAGAATATTGCTTTTTCACTAATGGAGGAGCAGAAGCAGTAGAAATGGCATTAAAGCTTGCAAGAATTGCAACAGGTGGAAGATGGTACATTTCAACAGTAGGAGCGTTTCATGGTAAATCAATGGGAGCTATTTCAATGGGGGGGAAGAGCACGTACAGAGTGCCGTATACACCAATGGTACAGCAAGTTCAACACGTTGAATATGGAAATGCAGAAGATATAAGGAAAGCTATAAGTAATCTATATGCAGTAGGCGAGAAAGTTGCAGCTGTTATATTAGAGCCAATACAAGGTGAAGCAGGGATTATCATTCCACCAGAAGGTTATTTACAAGAAGTTCGTGAAATATGCGATGAATATGGAGTTGCTCTAATATTTGATGAAATTCAAACTGGGATGGGTAGGACTGGAACAATGTGGAGGTGTGAAGCAGAAGGTGTAACTCCTGATATCATGACTTTTGGTAAGGCGTTTGGTGGAGGAATAATGCCAATAACAGGTATTATATGCAGACCTAAAATGTGGACAGAAGAATTAGTGGACAATCCATGGCTTTTAGGATCACCAACTTTTGGAGGAAATCCAGTTTGCTGTTCAGCAGCGCTTGCTACAATAAAATATATGCTAGAAAATGATGTTCCAGGACAATGTAAAGAAAAAGGCGAATATTTAAAGTCAGGGTTAGAAATGTTATGGAAGAAGTATCCTACAGTTATAAATGAGGTAAGAGGTACTGGACTTATGTTAGCTGTAGAGTTTCGTGAAAGTGATATAGGATACTCTGTCGCTAAGGGGTTATTTAAAAGAGGAGTTATGACTGCAGGAACATTAGTAAATGCTAAATGCATCCGTTTTGAACCGGCAGCTGTTATTTCAAAAAAAGATATGGATAATGTTATTGAGAGAATGGATGCAGCATTGGAAGATACAAAAAAGGAATTTAATATTTAGAAGTAAAGATGCTATATATCAATGTATATAGCATTTTTTTCATGATAAGGAGATATGTGCTTATGAGACAATTAATGCTAGGTCCTGTGATATATAAATATAATGATTGTAAAACTTTTTGTAAGGAATTTCACATAGGCAAAGATGATCTGATAATTACAGGAAAAGAAATATATAATAATTGCTTGAAATTTAATGTAAATGAGGCAGCAGTTCTGTTTAAAGAGAACTATGGAATTGGAAATATGTCTGAGGATATCGTTGAGAGTATGTATGAACATGTTAGAAGAATATCTCATGAAAGGATTATTGCTATTGGCGAGAAATGTATTTTAGAGATCGGAAAATTATTTTCCTTAACAAATATTTCTCCGGTTGTAGATTTATACAATAATAAGTTAGAAATAATTAAAGAAAAAGAATTAGTATTAGTTCCAACTAAACTTGGTATCGGAAGTGAAGTAAATAATGTTTCTGCATTAGAATTAAAAGAAAATAATATGAAAGTAAGCCTTGTTGCAGATGAATTATATGCTGATAGTACAGTTATGATAACAGAATTACTAAGCAAATTACCACTAGACCTGCTTATAAGTAGCTCTATAAATGCATTAATTCATGCCATTGAATCATATTTATCTCCCAGAGCAACTGAATATACTAGGCTTTTTTCTTTAAAAGCTGTTGAAATAATATTTAGAAGCTATAAAAATATTATAAACAAGGAAATGGTTATGAGTAGTCAGACAGTAGATGATTTTCTTTTAGCAGGCAATTATTCAGAAATTGCTTTTGCAAATACAGGCGGGGATGATTTAGATGTAATTAAGCAGGAATTAAGAAAAAAAGATAATACAGTTACGTATGGAGAAGCTAATTATATTAAGTTTATGGAAATGCTCAAATCTTATCAGCGGATATATCCTGATAGTGACATCATAATATTGAATGGATTTTTTGCAAATTTGTTAGAGTGCAATACTAGCGAAGTGTTTGAACAAGTAGAAAATCTATTATGCAAACTAATTGTAAAAAGTTCATCAAGTAAGAGGCGATAGATTAAATATAGAAGAAACAAATATAAATTATAGAAATTTATAAAATTAAGTAAAAGACAAAAGGTCTTAATGATAATAACAATTTAAATCTATAAATAAATTAGGATAATCATATGAATACTATTTTACATCAGATTATGATATCAAAAAAATATGGAGTTTAGTAAAAATGCTCTGTATTTTCAAAGATATAAAGAAATTATAATTGGAATAATAAGTTATAGCTTTGCGCTAGAAAGAATATAATATTGATCATTAGAAACTAGTTAAAATAACGAATATTTAGATTTATAATGCATATATTTAGTTCATCATAATGGTAATATTTTATGAAATTTACATAGAGTTGATATTATCTATTTCAAATATAATGTTGACATTTTTAGAGAATGAGATTATTATTATAGTATTATATTGAGAATAAATTAAATTTTATGGAGTAAAAATTAAATATTGATAAATAGATAACAACGGAGTTATTAGACATTTAAGTTTTGTTTAATGACTCCATTGCCATAATATATTGAAATTTTTAAGCGAATGTGGAAGCGCTTCCAAGAAAACAGAAAATATTTAAAATTTTATTAAAAATTTTAAATATTCATACAGAATTTCCAAATATTAAAAAATAAATTATATAAAATAAAAAAAGAAGGAGAGAAATACATGTTAAAATATATTGGAAAAAGATTTCTTATAAGCCTTGTAACGATATGGGCTATAATCACAATAGTATTTTTTCTAATGAGACTTATGCCGGGGGGACCATTTGATGGTGAAAAGTTAACGCCACAAATTAAGGCAAATATGGAAGCTAAATATGGAATGGATAAGCCAGTATTAGAGCAATATGGGATGTACATGAAGAATTTAGTTCAAGGAGATTTTGGCGAATCAATGACTTTTAAGGGAAGAAGCGTTACAGATACTATAGCTAAATCTTTTCCAGCATCTGCAAAAATTGGAGGCGTAGCAGTAGGAATGGCCGTGATAACAGGTATAATTCTTGGAGTGCTTGCAGCTCTTAAAAATGGAAAATGGCCGGATAAATTAATAGTGTTCATTTCTACATTATGCATAACTATACCAAGTTTTGTAATAGGTGCGGTTTTAATATATGTACTAGCAGTTCAGTTAGGGTTATTACCAGCGACTGGATTTGGAGAATGGGAGAATTATGTAATGCCATGTATGGCACTAGCAGCAGCACCATTATCATTTATCACAAGACTTACAAGAAGTAAATTAATAGATGTATTGAAAGCTGATTATATAAGAACTGCGAAAGCAAAAGGCTTAAGCAAAACTACAATTATATTCAAACATGCATTGAGAAATTCTTTGATACCAATAGTTACATATATTGGACCATTAATAGCAAGCATATTAACAGGAAGTTTTGTAACAGAAAAGATTTTTGCGATTCCAGGGCTTGGAAATGAATTCGTACAGTCAGTTACAAATAGAGATTACAGTATGCTGCTTGGAGTAACTATATTCTATGGAACAATGTTAGTATTTTTTGCTTTCTTTGTAGATGTAATATACGTATTAATTGATCCAAGAATAAAACTACAAGATGCAGAAGTTTAGGGAGGAAGAGAAGATGGAAAATGGATTAAAAGTTAAAAAGGATTTATTTACTCCTCTAAGCGAAGAAGAAAAGAAAATTGAGGTATCAGTAAGACCAAGTATTAGTTATTGGAAAGATGCTTGGATGAGATTGAAAAAAGATAAGTTTGCTATAATATCACTTGTTGTAATAGTAGCTGTAATCCTTGGAGCTATATTTGTTCCATGGTTATCTAAATACAATTATGCAGCAAATGATTTATCATCAACATATTTGAAACCTTCGGCAGAGCATTGGTTTGGAACAGACAATCTTGGAAGAGATTTGTTCGTTAGAAACTTTTATGGAGCAAGATATTCACTTCTTATTGCGGTTTTAGCGGCAGTTATTAATTTAGTAATAGGAGTATTTTATGGTGGAATAGCTGGTTTCTTTGGTGGAAAAGTAGATGCTATATTAATGAGAATAGTTGATATCATATATGCAATTCCGTTAACTATATATGTAATAATATTTATGGCTATTTTAAACAAGCCAGGTTCAGGCGGAAGTGGGCTTCTTACAATAGTAATAGCACTTTCTATATCGTATTGGATTGGAATGGCTAGAATAGTTAGAGGAGATATACTTCAATTAAAGCAACAAGAATTTGTTCTTGCAGCAAAATCATTAGGTGCATCAAATGCAAGAATATTAATAAGGCATTTAATACCTAACTGTATAGGGTCAATAATGGTTACATTAACACTATTAATTCCTGAAGCAGTATTTACTGAAGCATTTTTGAGTTTTATCGGTCTTGGAATAGCTGCTCCAAGAGCATCTCTTGGAACTTTAGCAAATGAAGCAATGGTTGGTATTTATACATATCCGTATCAATTAATATTTCCAGCAGCGATGATTTGTATAATTATATTAGCGTTTAACCTTTTTGGTGATGGATTGAGCCAAGCATTAGATCCTAAGAACAAGAGATAGGAGGAAGAAAGAGTATATGGAAAGATTATTGGATGTAAAAGACCTACAAACTTCCTTTAAAACTAGTGCTGGTGAAGTACACTCAGTAAGAGGAGTATCCTTCTACTTAGAAAAAGGAGAGGCATTAGGAATAGTTGGGGAATCAGGTTGTGGTAAAAGTGTTACTATGATGTCTATCATGAGACTTCTAGCTGACAATGGAAAAATTGTTGGTGGAGAAATACATTTTAATGGAAAAGATATCTCTAATATTAGAGAATCTGAAATGGAAACTATAAGAGGTAATGATATAGGAATGATTTTTCAGGATCCTATGACATCATTAAATCCAGTATATACAATAGGTGAGCAATTAATGGAGCCTCTTTTAAAACATAGAAAAATTAGTAGAGCAGAAGCAAAAAAGGAAGCTATAAAGATGCTTGGATTAGTTGGAATTCCAAGTCCTGAAAAGAGAATGAAACAATACCCTCATGAATTTTCAGGTGGTATGAGACAGAGAGCAATGATTGCTATGAGTTTAATTTGTGAGCCAAAGCTTATTATTGCAGATGAACCAACAACAGCATTAGATGTTACTATTCAAGCTCAAATTTTAGATTTAATGAAAGATTTAAGAGAAAAACTTAATACTGCAATTATATTAATAACTCATGACTTAGGAGTTGTTGCAGATGTTTGTTCAAGGATAAATGTAATGTATGGCGGGGTAATAGTAGAGACTGGAACAACAGAAGACATATTTTATAGAGGGAAACATCCGTATACATGGGGACTTCTAAGAAGTGTGCCAAATCCTAAGGAAGATATAAAGGAAAAGCTTATTCCAATTGAAGGGCAACCACCAGATTTATTAAATCCACCAGTTGGATGTCCGTTTGCAGCTAGATGTGACTATGCAATGAAGATATGTATTCAAAAGCAGCCTCCATTATTTGAAGTAGGAGCAAAACATCAAGCAGCATGTTGGTTATGCCATGAGGATGCACCGGAAGTTGAATCACCTATAAGGAGGATAAAGTAGTGGAAGCTAATAAAGATATAATTTTAGAAGTTAAAGACTTATGTAAATACTTCCCTGCAAAAAAGGGCTTATTTAAAGGCAATAGCTATGTTAAAGCTGTAGATAGAGTTTCATTTACAATTAAAAAGGGAGAGACTTTAGGACTTGTAGGTGAATCTGGTTGTGGTAAGACAACTACAGGAAGAACAATACTGAAGCTTTATGAGCCAACATCAGGACAAATAATATTTAATGGAAAAGATATAACAAAGAATTCAGTAAAAGAAATGGTTCCGTTAAGAAAAGAAATGCAGATGATATTTCAAGATCCATATGCATCTTTAAATCCAAGAATGACTGTTGGGGACATAATTGGAGAAGCTATAGATATTCATAAATTGCTAACAGGTGAAGCAAGAACAGAAAGAATAAGAAGTTTATTATCAAAAGTTGGGCTTGCTAGTGATCATATAAATAGATATCCACATGAATTTTCAGGTGGGCAAAGACAAAGAATTGGTATTGCAAGGGCATTAGCTGTTGAACCATCACTAATAGTTTGTGATGAACCTATATCAGCGCTGGATGTTTCTATTCAAGCTCAAGTTATAAATATGCTTGAAGAGCTTCAAGAGGAACTCGGGTTAACTTATCTATTCATAGCGCATGATCTTTCAATGGTTAAGCATATATCAACTCATATTGGAGTTATGTATCTTGGAAGAATGGTTGAAAAGGGAGAAAGTAATAAAGTTTACTCTGAAGGATTACATCCATATACACAAGCATTGCTTTCAGCAGTACCAATACCGGATCCAGATGTGGCTAAGAATAGCAAAAGAATAGTACTTGAAGGAGATATTCCATCGCCAATAGATCCACCGCCAGGATGTAGATTTAAAGGTAGATGTAAATATGCAAAGCCAATTTGCTCAGAAGTTGATCCAGAGTTAAAGGAAGTAAAACCAGGTCATTTCGTGGCATGCCACTTGTACGATAACTAATGTTTATCAAGAAAAGTGATTAGTTAAAATTTAATAATGATTAAGAAATAAAAAAAAAATTAGATATTTAGCATACTGTTAAAGAATTTTGGGAAAAATGATTTAAACAGATATAAATAATAAATAATAAATTAAGGGGGAATATAAATGAAAACAAGCAAAGTAAAACAACTTTGTGCAGTAGCTTTAGCAGCAACACTTGGAATGTCAATCTTAGTTGGTTGTGGTTCAAATAAAGGTGGAGATAAAGCAGCTGCAAGTAAACAAGAAATAACTTATAATTTAGGAGCAGATCCAAGAACTTTAGATCCAGCATTGTGTACGGACACTACTGGAACTACTGTATTAGCAAATGCTTTTTCAGGTTTAGCTGAATTAGACGAGAATGAAAAGGCGATTCCAGGTCAAGCCGAAAAATGGGATGTGTCTGATGATAAACTAACATATACTTTCCATTTAAAAAAGGATCTTAAATGGTCAAATGGAGATCCAGTTAAAGCAAGCGATTATGAATATGAGTGGAAGAGATTATTAAATCCTGAAACTGCTTCAGAATACGCTTATGCATTATACTATCTTAAAGGTGGAGAAGCTTATAACAAAGGAAAAGGAAATGCGGATGCTGTTGGGGTAAAGGCAACTGATGATAATACACTAGTTGTTACTTTAGAAGCTCCATGTCCATATTTCTTAGAGTTAACAGCACAATCATACTACTTCCCAGTAGATCAAAAGGTTGTTGAAAGTAATAAAGATTGGGCAAATGATGCAAAGACATTAGTTTCTAATGGTCCATTCAAAATCACAAATTATACAATAAAAGACTCAGTAGTTTTAGAAAAGAACGAAAATTACTATGATAAAGATAAAGTTAAACTTGATAAGTTAAACCTAAAATTTGTTGCAGAAGAAACATCAGCATGGGCAAGTTATAAATCAGGTCAATTTGATGTAGTTGATACAGTTCCAAAATCTGATGTACAAGGTGCTTTAA
The DNA here is from genome assembly GCF_022320765.1 of Clostridium sp. YIM B02569. NCBI lineage: Bacteria > Bacillati > Bacillota > Clostridia > Eubacteriales > Clostridiaceae > Clostridium > Clostridium sp. YIM B02569. The sequence continues at coordinate 111,311 of NZ_JAKJJX010000017.1, forward strand.
AAGATGGAAGTGCTAAGTCATTCCCTAATTTAGCAACATATTTCTTATCAATAAATGTTTCAGATAAGGCAAAAGCTGTAGATCCAAATGCTGCTAAGGTTTTAAGTGATCCAAAGGTAAGAAAGGCTTTAAATCTTGCAATTGATAGACAATCAATTGTTGATAATGTTACTAAGGCTGGCCAAATTCCTGCTCATGGTATTGTAGGAAAAGGAATTATAGGTCCAGATGGAAAAGACTATACAGAAAAAACTACTTATTTTGATCCAAAGGGAAATGTAGAAGAAGCTAAAAAATTATTAGCTGAAGCTGGATATCCAGATGGTCAAGGATTACCAACACTTCAACTACTTTATAACCCAGAGTCCGGTCACGGTGATACAATGCAAGCAATTCAAGATATGTGGAAAAAGATAGGCGTGAATGCTGAACTTCAAAGCCAAGAATGGAAAGTATTCTTAACAACAAGAGTTCAAAAGCAATTTGAGCTTGCAAGAGATGGTTGGAATGCTGATTATGTCGATCCTATGACTTTCTTAGATATGTTCCAATCAACATCAGATCAAAATAATTGCGGATATAACAATCCATCATATGATGCCTTAATTGATGCTGCAAAGAAAGAATTAGATCCACAAAAGAGATTTGATATAATGCATCAAGCAGAAGATATGTTAATGAATGATATGCCAGTTATTCCTTTATACTATTACACTAGAACAATAGGTATAAAAGATTATGTTAAAGGCGCTAGAGTATCTGTAATGAACACTATCTACTTTAAAAATGCTTATGTAGAAGGTAAAAAATAATAAACTTTAGTTAAATAAATTGAAAGAGCTACTTTAAAATATGCTTATGTTTTAAAGTGGTTCTTTTATTTTTTAGGAAGATATAATTAAATTAAATCCGAAGATAGCTCTTAAAAATAATAGAAATACGCAATCTCAAAAGTGGAGCATGTCACTATAAAGAAAACTATTTAATATATTCTGCTGCAAGCGATTTTTACGTTTCCAGCTGAATTAAGTATAAGTACTCGATTACTAGGATTTTGAAAATATATACTTTAAGATTTATATTAAGCAATTTTTAAGACATATTTACATAGATTTAACAGTATAAAAGCATCAATATTAAAATCATAATTTGGCCCATAAAGTATTGAATTAAAGCCAAATAAGTAGTAAAATAAAAAAGATAGGATTTAAGAAGTGAAATAAATATTCCAAGTCCAAGGATAAAATTTAAAGTTTATTATAGAGTAATTTATATGGTGCAGAAGCTTAGAATTATATAGAAATATAAGGAATTTAAGTCTATGCAATTTTTTTAGCTCTACAATTCAGATAAGTTTAATAGGATATGGAAATTGGATATTGTTTATGGTACTTTAGTAGTGGAATTATAATTAATTGTGTGAATTTATGTTAGCTATTATGAAAAGGCGGATAATTTATCTGACTAATAATATTAGTAGTTAATAACTATGATATAACAATTAGTTATTGTTTGAAGCTTATAAATTTTATTAGAAATATTAGCAATAAGCGTATTTAAATTAAGGGGGATTTTAAACATGATCAAAGTATTAACAAACGACGGATTAGAAAATGCGTCAATTGAGGCATTGAATGGATTGGGAGTAGAAGTTGTCAATGAACACTTTAACCAAGATATATTGGGGGCGAAATTAAAGGAATTTGATGCAGTTGTTATTAGATCAGCTACTAAGCTTACAGCTGATGTATTTGAAGCAGAAGCAGGCGGAAATTTAAAATTGGCTATTAGAGCTGGTGTTGGAATAGATAACATAGATATTCCTGCTGCAGAGGGAAAAGGAGTAACAGTAAGAAATACTCCATCAGCAAGCTCGGATTCAGTTGCAGAACTTGCAATTGGTCATATGTTTGCACTTGCAAGATTTATTGCGATATCTAACTACACTATGAGAAATGGTGAATGGAATAAAAAGAAATATGAAGGAACTGAAATTGCGGGTAAAACACTTGGAATCGTTGGAATGGGAAGAATAGGTCAATCTTTAGCTAAAAAGGCAACTGCTTTGGGTATGAAGGTTGTATATTATACAATTGAAGGAAGACATGATGATTTAGATTATGATTTTGTATCTTTAGAAGAAGTATTAAAGGTTTCAGATTTTATTTCACTTCATGTACCTTATGATAAAGCGGCTGGTTCACTAATAGGAAAAAAAGAATTGGAATTAATGAAGAATACAGCATATCTTATTAATTGTGCTAGAGGTAAGGTTGTTGATGAAGCAGCATTAATAGAAGCACTTAATAAAGGTGAAATTGCTGGAGCTGGTATTGATGTATTTGAAGAGGAGCCAACTAAGAATGAAGAATTAATTAACCATCCAAAAGTTAGTGCTACCCCACACATTGGAGCTGCAACTAAAGAAGCTCAAACAAGAATAGGTGAAGAAGTAGTTTCAGTAATAAAGGAATTCTTTAATCTATAATTTAGGAGGAATTTTTGATGGCGATAGTTAAAGCTTTTAGAGGAATTAGACCAGTTAAGGAATTAGCTTCAAAAATAGCAGCTTTACCATATGATGTAATGAGTAGTGATGAAGCAAGAGAAATGGTGGTTGGAAATCCACACTCATTTCTCCACGTTGATAGACCAGAAATAGATTTAGATCCAGAAATAGATGTACATGATCCTAAAGTATATGCAAAGGCTAAAGAGAATCTTGATAGAATGATAAGAGATGGAGAATTTATTCAAGATGAGGAACCTTGTTTATACATATATAGGCAAATAATGAATGGAAGATCTCAAACAGGAATTGTATTCTGTGCATCTATAGATGATTATATGAATAATATAATTAAAAAACACGAGTTTACAAGGGCGGATAAGGAACAGGATAGAATTAATCATGTTGATTATTGTGATGCAAATACTGGGCCAATTTTCTTAACATACAAGGAAGATCAAATTGCATCAGAAATAATAGATGCTTGGATTCAGAATGAAAGTAAAAGAAAACCTATATATAATTTCGTAGCCGAAGATGGTATAACGCACATTGTATGGGTTGTAGATAATGAAATTATTATAGACGAAATAGTTGACCTATTTAAGGAAATAGATTATTTATATATTGCAGATGGTCATCATAGATCGGCTTCCGCTGTAAAAGTTGGGCTTAAGAGAAGAGCCGAAAATCCAAATTATACTGGTGAGGAAGAGTTTAACTATTTCTTAGCGGTTGCATTCCCTGATAATGATCTAATGGTTATGGATTATAACAGAGTTGTTAAAGATTTAAATGGAATGACTAAAGAAGAATTGATTACGAAGTTAGAGGAAAACTTTATTGTAACTAAATCTGAAAATAATGTGCCTGTAAAGCCTGCTAAGAAGCATACATTTGGGATGGATGTTGAAGGAGAATGGTATTTATTAGAGGCAAAAGATGGGACGTTTGATGAAAATAATCCTATAGCGCAACTTGATGTTGCAATTCTTCAAAGTAATGTACTAACACCGATCTTAGGAATTGAAGATGTCAGAACATCAGATAGAATTGACTTTATAGGCGGTATCAGAGGAATCAAAGAGCTTGAAAAAAGAGTTAATTCAGATATGAAGATTGCTTTTTCTATGTATCCAACAGAGGTTCATGACATTATGGATGTTGCTGATATTGGAGAGGTAATGCCACCAAAATCAACATGGTTTGAGCCTAAATTAAGAAGTGGATTATTTATTCATGAATTAAAATAGTTCTCCTCGTCCAAAAAAGATCGCCCAAGAAATAAAAAAGATTGACTACGTGGCGGAGCAGTAAAAAAGAGAACTCAAAATAGAATAAAAGATAGAGCATAAAAGCGAGTAGAACACAGCCTTCGGGTCGGTTTTCTTAATTCGAATTTATGCTCTTTTTTCCTTAAAAATAAAGTTGTGTTCAGTTTGTATTTAATGAAAAATAAATATATTTAAAAAGGAATCTACGTTTATAGAAAACTATTTAAAAATGTAAATATTTAAATAGAAAAATATAAACATATGTAAATATTTATAGGAAACATCAAGGTTTCAGCCTAGTATATTTATATAGGTGTCACGTTAAAATAATCTTATTCCTTTTCCTATGTCCCTTTTTCTGTTTAGTTTTCTGCAAAACTTATTATAAAAAAACTGTGATTAATGTGGATATATCTAAAGTAAAAAGGAATGTTTTGTGGATAAATTTATACAGGCCTTAAATAAGATAAAAGGATTCAGAATTTAATAGATAGAAAATTAGAATTGATAAAGGAACTGAAGGATGTTAGCAAAGTGGAATTCCACTAATGCAACAACCCTTTAATTTAAGAAAGTTTCTCTTCTATAATTTCTGGTTCTTCAGAATTATCTATAAAAACATAATAGGAGTATATTAATAAAAGCAAAATTATAAAAATAGCAGAAAATCTATACATAATTGCATAACTTTTATGCTCAGCAATGAAACTTAGAAGAATTGATCCAAGTGTGTAGGATAAATCCATGGAAGATAAGAAAGTTCCGTTGGCAGCTCCTTGCCTATTAGAAGGAGATCGGTTTACAGCCCAAGCCTGAAGAGAAGGCTGAACGGCACCATACCCAAGTCCGTAGAATAAGGAGGAGAGTATAAGCATTAAAATAGAGTTTGCATAGGAGAGAGTTATAAGACCTATTATTAAGCAAATTGAGCCGGGTAATATTACTACAGCATGTCCTTTTTCATCAAATATTTTTCCAACAAGAGGCCGTGTTATTAAAATCATTGCAACAAATCCAATAAAATAAATCCAAATAGAGGATATTTTTAGCTCCTGCCCGTATAACATTATATAACTCATAATTCCACATAATGTGATTACAAGAAAAAAGCATAATAAAGAAGGCAAGGCCGCTTTTTTTTCAAAGGAATCTTTTAATGAGCATTTGGAAATCGTATTAGATGTTGAAGAGATTTTTATAGTTGATTTAACTTGACTGAGAAATATAATACCAATGCCTACTAAAGTTATTGAAATAAGAACAATATTTTTAAAACTGTATAAATTCATTATTAATATTGCAATCATAGGGGATAATGCCATGGATATTATCATTGAAAGAGAATAGTAGCCCATGCCCTCACCGCGTTTCTCTTTTGGCACAATATTAGAAAAAATTGCAGCAGCACCAGTAGAAGCAAGTCCCCAACCTATACCTTGAATAACGCGGACTAATATTATTGAATCTATTGGAAGCCAGATATATGATAGTGTGCTTACAGCAAGTATTAGAGCGCCTAAAAGCAGTAGAGGTTTGATTTCGATCCTATCCATAATATTGCCTATGAATAATCTAACAAGTAAAGAAGTTATTGAAAATGTACTTACAACTAGACTAGCTTCTAAATTATTACCGCCACATAGCTTGGCATATGCAGGAAGAGTTGGAGTTAACATATAAAAAGCTAAGTATATAAATAAATTTGAAAGTAGCATAAATATATAATTTTTGGTCCAAAGTTTTGATGTATTAAAATGATTTTTTATTTCCATATTGATTCCTCCTTTTGTATTATAAGCTATTTATATTTTTATCAATTTTTAAAAGAACTGCATTATATACTTCCAGTTTTTCAAGAGATATGTCTTTAAGTAATTTATTAAATAAATCTTCTAAAAAAGGAGAAACCTCTCCAACAAGATTTAAACCACTATCTGTTATATGGATTTCAAAAGAACGTCTATCCTCTTTGCTTGGATGTCTTTCAATAAAAGCCTTTCTTTCAAGTATATCAAGTATTCTAGCTAAAGTGGATTGGTCTTTGCCTGAAACTTCAGCTAAAAGTTTCTGACTTATTTTATTTTGTTTAGAGAGTTTTAATAGTACTGTCCATTGCTCGGTTGTAATATTAAATTTTTCTAACTTATTATTTAGATAAGATGTTAATTTTTTAGAAACTTTATTTGTTAACATTCCAATATCTTGATCATAGGATTCAAACATATAATTACCTCCAGTAAATAAAGTTGTTGTAAATATAATTGTTTTACAAATAATTGCTACAACAACTAATTATAAGTATATTTGAAAAAAAAATCAAGACTAATTTGATTATAGAATAAAAACTATAATGAAAAAAAATTATTAATAATAAAAAGATCCACATTATAAACAAAGTTATCAACAGATTCTGTTGATAACTTTGTTTATAATGTGTGAACAATAGCATAAATATTTAATACTTATGCCACTTTTATATTTAATTGATAAAGATATGTTCTACTGATCAATCGAGAGATATATTTAGACGGAATTAATTTAACTGTCTTGTCTATTTTGAGTTATAAATTACTTAAAATTAAATGAATTTAAATGTTGCTGAAGGATTTTAATAAGTTTATATAGTGATTTGATTCTCTAAGAACATGATCAGCAAAGAGTGGTAGAATTATTGATTTTATTTTGCAAGTTAAAAGGCCTTCAGTACTCTGGGCTTTGAAATTTCTGAGATTAGTGGCTGCACTTAAGGTAGTCTCGGTAAGTTCGGACAAATCTTCTGCGGATTTATCCATATCAGAAGCCTCATCTCTCAATGCCTCGAATTCTTTTCCGAAATTATTAGCTATATTGAATAATTCTACTTCGGTAGGATCTAGCATTCCTCTAATAGTAAATGAATGTTCTGCTAACTTATCATCCCAAAAGTTTTCAAGTATTAGTATATCTCTCTTAGTACCAATTCCGACACCACTTTGCAATCGTGTTAGAAGTTCTGTAAATATTATTGCTTCACTAAGCACATGGTTTAGAACTGCAGGGTATAAAGTCGTAAATACCTTACAAGATAGAACATCATTTCTAAGTTTTGTTTTAAATTTAATAATCATATTAGTTGCAGCTATAGACTGGTGGTTAAGCATATATACATTATCGGTCAACATAGATGTATCACTATTTCTCATGCCAGATATTAATGACTTTTCTATAGAAGTTATATTAGAGTCTATAAAGATTCCAGTAGCAAATTGAGTAGCCTTTTCGGCATCCATTGTATATTTTGTGATTATTTCATTGGAATCTAATGTTTCGAAAGGGATAACTCCATCTGATAGTAATATGGCACGAGAGAGTAACGTTGTAAATTCATTTTTAAAGGCATCAGCTTGACTTATAAGATCTTTGTTCTTTGGTGGTAGGGCTGCTTCAATAAATATCGAATGTTCTCGCATAATTCTTAGAAAGAATAAGTTTAATTCTAAAGATTGGTTAATAAACTCTTGTTTTGATAGCATTTTCTACTCCTGAATATATTCTTTATATCTTTATTAATATATTCAAAAATAAAAATTAAGTGATATATTAATTTTTATCAATTCGCATTATTATGGAAGCTGGGTGGTAAATAATATATAATAAAATAAAAGTTATATATACTTTAGGATGAGGTAGATAATGAATAAAGAAATAGTAACTAAAGGCTTCGATGAATTAGAGCTAGGAAAAGATATTAAAGAAACAGATGATTTTATATTGATTGATAAAGATGGAGTTATATTGGAATATAGGGTCATTTCTACAGAGCAAGAGTTATTGGAATATCTTGATGACCATAAAGGTCATACGGAAAATAGAAGTGGCTTATTAGTGACATTTGAATGTAATAATATTTTAGGAGAATTTTATAATACTATATTTTTAAAGAAATTTAGATTTGATAGCTATTCTAATCTCAAAATGGATAGTCATTTACGACTGATACTTAATAATTGTGAATTTGTTGAGGATATAGAATTATTAGGGGGAGATTATAAAAGAATAAAAATCAATAATTGCATAATAAGAAATAACATGTTTATAAGGTTCATAAACTGTGATAAGTTAAGAATAAGTGAAACTGTGGTTAAAGAAATCATAATAGTGGAGAATTCTGAGGTTGGAAAGTTCTATGGAAATGCATCTATATTTAAAGAAAATTTGCTTTTTCAAGAAGTTAACATACTGAATGATTTTATCCTTGACAAAATTAAAGGAGAAAAGGAATTATGCTTTGTTGATTGTAGATTTGAAGGATTAAGCAAGTTGGAGTTAGATATAAATGGGGAATTAAGTTTTTTGCAGTGTTCTTTTTATAAAAAATCAGAAATTAATTTTGATGATATTAAAGGTAAGTTTAGTCTGTATAAAACTAATTTCTCAGATAAATGTTATCTGGAATATGAACTATTGGAAAACAAAAAGTACAAGCCTCTAATTTTTGACAATGACTTTAAGAAAACAAAATGGAACTTTTTGATCGTATCAGATATATATAAATCTAGTGGAAGGATAGATCAATACCTTGAAACGCTTTATTATTTTAAGAAGTATGAGAGATTAGAGAGAAAAAGTAAAAATAAAGGTAATTTTAATTTGCTGTATTATTTAATTGGCATAACTACAAAGTACTATACAAGTTGGGAGAGAACATTATTGTCTATGGTAGTAGTGATTGTTTCATTTTTTCTACTATACTGTTTCTTTCCTAATTTGCTGATGTGTAAGGATGTTCAATTGAATTCAAAAAATCTATTCATAACAGTATTTGAAATGCTTAAGAATTCGAATTTTGATGCTAATTTTTTAATTAGTAAGTTTGGTAATACATTATATTTTACAATAATAACATTTACAACCGTTGGATATGGTGATATAATCCCGCTAAACTGGATGAAGATGGCTGTTAGTTTAGAGTCATTCTTGGGAGTGTTTTTTACATCGAGCTTTGTAGTATCTCTATCAAGAAGATTTATGTGATGAAAGTAAATATGTTAATTTCAAAGTTAAAGTCTTAAAATTAACTCTTGAGAACTTATGAATATCAATAAAAAAATCACTGCATTTTTGCGGTGATTTTTATTTATCAAAGTTCATTAGCTTGACAAATAGTTATTGAATAGTATACTGTATGTTATACAGTATGGTGTTCAATATGCAGAGCCTATAATAATAGGAGGTGAAAACATGGGAGAAAATGATGCTAAAGAAAAGTTGATAGATGTTACTATACATATGATATGTGAAGGCAAAAAGCCTAGTGAAATTACCGTAAAAGATATTACTGAGAAGGCAGGACTTGGCAATGGAATGGTAAACTATCATTTTCAGAGTAAAGATAATTTAATTCGTGTAGCAGTAAAAAAGGTTATGAGTTGTGCAACGAGATCTTTAAGTGAGAAAATGAAATCAAAGAGTAATGAATCATCAATTTATAGACTCACCTTCATATTAAAAGAAGTTGCAAACTTTATTGCAGATAATTCTGAAATTTCTAAAATTGCGATTTTAGATGACTTAGAGAATAATCAGATGACAGCACATTTACTAGGGTCAGAAGAGGAATACAATAAGTGCCTTAGGGAACTTTATGGAGATGACACGCATAAATTTTGGGTTAAGAACTACTTAATTGCAGGATATTTAAATTACATATTTTTAAAGGCAGAAAATATAAAGAATGAAATGGGATTTGATTTCTATAAAAAAGAGGATAGAGAAAAAGCAATTGAGAATTTAGTTAATGAATTAGTCAATTGTAATATGTCTAAGATGAAATAGGCAGGCAAATTTATATAAATATATTGTGAATACTTAAAAATAATAATAGATAAATTTAATATAAAAGGAGTAATTATACTATGATGATTGTAGATAAAGAAAAGTGTGTGGGATGTGGACTTTGTGTTAAAGATTGTTTTCCTAATGATATTGAAATAAATGGGAACAAGGCAGAAATTAAAAATGTTAGATGTATGAAGTGTGGACACTGTATTGCAGTTTGCCCTAAAGGAGCAGTATCTACAGATGAATATAATATGGAAGATGTAAAAGATTATAATGAGTCTGAGTTTAAGATAGAATCGGAGAAACTTCTTAATTTTATTAAATTTAGGAGAACTACAAGACAATTTAAAGATAAAGAAGTAGAAAAAGAAAAGATATTAAAAATTATTGAGGCTGGTAGATTCACTCAAACTGGAACTAATAGTCAAAATGTTTCATATGTAGTTGTGGAAGATAATATTGAATTATTGAAGGAATTGGCTTTAAAAAACTTAAAAACTAGAGGGGAAGAAATACTTAAAAATCTAAATCCACAAACTTTACCTTTCAAGAGATATGCACAAATGTGGATTAAAATGTATAATGACTATAAAGAGGATTCTAAGAAGAATGATAAATTATTTTTTAATGCACCTGCGTTAATTCTTGCAGTTTCAGACTCGACTGTAAATGCTTCTTTAGCGTCATCTAATATGGAGCTTATGACTAATGCTTTAGGCCTTGGAACATTTTTTAGTGGATTCTTTACAATGGCAGCACAGGGAAATGATGAAATAAGAGACTTACTTGGTTTAAAAGGTAAAGAAGAAATTGTAACATGTATGGTTGTTGGATATCCTAATGTGAAATATGTTAGAACTGTTCCAAGAAGAGATGCAAATATCTCTTGGAAATAGGAATTAATATTATATAGTAAAAATAGAGTTATCTTAGATTGGGTTCCCGGTATAAGATGACTCTATTTTTATTGATAAAAAATTAAAGATCTTTGTAATCCAGCCTAATTATTTATGATAATAAAATAATTAGGCTGGATTAAATATTAAATTAGCTTAACATTTATCTTTGCAAGTAAAAGTGAATATTAAAATCAAGGATATTCAATTAGCTTATTTTCGACTACTTGAATATAGTAAAATACAATGTTATCATGAAAATATTATATTTAGCCTATTAAGTTATATTATTACAGATAAGTTGTGTTTATATTTACTATTTGTAGTATTATGTATATTAATGTAGTTAATTCTAGAGAAAGATAAAGTTTATAGGAGTGTTAATGAAATGAATAGGAATAGTAAGCTGTTTAGAAAGATAGTGATTGGAATTATCATTATGCTTCTACTCCCAACTGTAACTGTTGGATTAGTAGCAATTTTTAAGTCTGATGTTGTTTTGGAGAATAATTTGAAGACTACAAGTGTTCAAACTATTAAAGAAGTTGATAAAGGTTTTTCGCAATATCTAGAAATTTTGAATACTCAATTGAGAGTAATATCGAAAAATGCCGATATCAAAGATTTATCAAATCCGCAAGTAGATCATGCACTAATATCTAAATATGTACAAGGTATGTTTAAAGATACCAAGGATTCAATAAATGGAATTATTAATGCAGGATATGCAACTGAATATGGAGAGCTTGTATTAGATAGTGGAACGATGAATATTAATGATTTCAATTATAAAGAAAGGGAATGGTATAAGAAAGCTAAGGAAGCTGATGGAAAGGTTGTATACATAAAACCATATAAAGATAGCGTAACAGGAAAGCAAGTAATGACAGTTGCTCAAGCTGTTAAAGATAATAGTGGACAAATCACCGGGGTAATAGTAATAGATATGTCTTTAGATTCTATGCAAGAATATATTAGTAACATAAAACTACTGAATACGGGATTCATAGTACTAGTTGATAACGATGGAGATGTTGTAGCAAATAACAATAATAATAAAGAGATAGATGATAATATTAGTAAATTACCATTTTGGGAATCAGCTAAAAATGAAGAAAGAGGAGTATATAATTGGGAAAATAATGGGAAAGCATTTTATGCCTGTCAAGAAACAGATGCCTTAACAGGGTGGAAAATGGTAGGTATAATTGATGGCAAAGAAGTAACAAATAATGTTTTAACAATGAAGGTAACAGTTATTACTGCTAATTTATTATGTGTAATTATAGGAATAATTATAGCAATGATTTCAGCGTCGTATATTGTGAAAGAAATACATAAATTAAAAGAAGCGTTTAGTACAGTAGCCGAAGGAGACTTCAGTAAAAGAATAATTGTAACGGCTAAAGATGAATTCGCTGAGCTTGGAGATAACTTTAATTTTATGGTAGAGAATGTCTCGAAGTTATTGAAAGGAATTCAAAATACATCATCTGATTTATTAGAGGCATCAGGAAATATATCTAGTATGTCTGAGGAAACAACTGCATCAGTATCAGAAGTTTCAAATGCAATACAAGAAGTTGCAAATGGAGCTACAAATCAAGCGCAATCAGCAACAGCGGTTGCAACGAGTACTGAAGAATTATCGAATAGAATAGATGAAGTTGATGGAGAGACTAATCATATTAATGAGTTAGCTAGTGAAGCTGAGAAATTAGGTACTCAAGGATTATCTATACTTAATGACTTGATATTTAAAGCTGAAAAGTCTAAAGAAAATGCAATTAAGTCTGGTGGCATGGTTCATGAAATGGGAGAAAGTATAAATAAGATAAATTATATATCGGATGTAATAGCAGGAATAACTGAACAAACTAATCTTTTAGCTTTAAATGCAAGTATAGAAGCTGCAAGAGCTGGAGAAGCAGGAAAAGGCTTTGCGGTGGTTGCAGAAGAAATCAGAAAACTAGCAGAAGAATCAAAAAAATCTACAGATGAAATAAAAGCAATTGTTTCAGAAATAAATAGTAAGAGCGATTCTACTAAAATAGCTATGAAAGAAAGTAGAGAAATGTCACAGAAACAAGGACAAGCAATAAAGGAAACAGAAAGTATATTTAATAAAATAGTTGATTCTATAATTCCTTTAACAGGAGCAATAGAAAATATTAAGGTATTAAATGAAAAAATGAATTTAAATAAAGAGGAAGTTAAGACACAAATTGAAAATATAGCAGCGGTTTCAGAGGAATCAGCATCAATATCTGAAGAGGTTACAGCATCAGCTCAGGAAGTAAATGCAACAATGGCAGAATTAACAGAATATGCTGGCAATTTGCAGCAAATATCATATAAATTGCAAGAGGAATTAAAGATGTTTACTGTAGAATAGTATTTTAAATAGGAAGACATTGATATAAAGAAAGCCGTCTTTTATAAGTGTGTATAAATATATTTAGACACTTATAAAAGACGGCTTTCCCTATATAAGATATTATTTTTACTACATCATTTCTAACATTTGTTTTATTATTCTAGTAGAATTTTTAACTGCGATTGGTACAAATTTCTCATAATCCATATGAGCACCATTATTTGCGTTATCAGAAATAGATCTTATAACTACAAAAGGAATTGAGTTTAGATAGCAAACTTGAGCTATACTAGCGCCTTCCATTTCACAAGATATTGCTCCAAACTCCTGATCAAGCCAATGAATTTTTTCTATATTTGCTATGAATTGGTCACCAGAAGCGATTCTTCCTGTAAAACTATTTAATTCTGCAATTTTCTCGCATGCATTCTTAGCTATAGAAACCATTTCTTTATCACATTTAAAGTCAAATGTATCGAGTCTTGGAATCTGCCCAACCTTATCTCCGAAAGCTGTAGTATCCATGTCATGTTGAACTAAATTTTCAGCAACAACAATATCACCAGGATAAATTTCTTTTCCTATTCCACCAGCAACTCCTACATTAATAATTTTATCTACTTTGTATTCAGATGCTAATATTTGAGTGCAAATAGCTGAATTAACTTTACCGATACCGCAAACTACAGCTACAACATCTTTTCCATATAATTTTCCTTTGTGGAAAGTCATATTAGCCTTATCTTTTTTTTCTTCAATAGTTAAATCATTTAGTAATAGTTCTAATTCTTCTGCCATAGCAGCAATTATTCCAATAATCATATATAAAGTGAGCCTCCTAAAATAATTAATTAATAAATATGATATAACCTATGTATATATTTAATTATTATGTAAATTTATTGAGTAATATATAGAAACTAAAAATGAACAAGTTCTTAATATGAACGAAAGCAGTAAATTTCATCATATCTATACTAAATTCAATAAATTATAGTAAAATAAATATTTTGGTTAAACATATATGATACTTAATATATATTATAATCATTAGTTTGACAATTTAATAGATAAATTTGTAAAATTATTTGTGCACTCCATGTGAGGGTAAAAGAAAGGCTTTGGTATTAATTAACATATATATGTAAATAATCATTATTAAGGCTATAATATATAATAATTATACTGCCAATTTTCGATTGTTTTTGTGTTATAATATCAATTAAAAGTATAAGATAATAAGGAGAGAAAATTTATGACAGCACAACATTCTTTATCAAGAACTGAACTTTTGATAGGTAAAGATGGATTAGATAAATTAAAACATAGTAAAGTTATTGTTTTTGGAGTAGGTGGAGTTGGAAGCTACACTATAGAGGCTCTTGCAAGAGCAGGAGTAGGTGAGTTAATCATAGTTGATGATGATACTGTTTGCTTAACAAATTTAAATAGACAAGTGCATGCTACCTATAAGACAATAAGTCAACCTAAAGTAGAAGTGATGAAAGAAAGAATATTATCTATAAATAGAACATGCAATGTTATAACACATCAAATTTTTGTTACACAAGAAAATATAGAGTCTATAATTCCTGATGATGTAGATTATGTAGTTGATGCAATAGATACAGTGTCAGCTAAATTAGGTTTAGTAGAATATTGTTATAAAAAGGGCATAAGAATAATGAGTTCTATGGGAACTGGTAATAAATTAGATCCTACACAATTTAAAGTTACAGATATATTTAAGACAAAAATCTGTCCTTTGGCTAAGGTTATGAGATCTGAGTTACGTAAAAGAGGAATAGAAAAATTAAAGGTAGTATATTCAGAAGAGGTTCCGATAAAACCTAACTATGATGATGTTGTCACATGTAAAACAGGATGTGTTTGTACTGGTGGTACTAAGAAGTGCGCTATTAAAAGACAAATACCGGGAAGTATATCATTCGTTCCTCCGGTTGCAGGAATGATAATTGGTGGAGAGGTTATAAAAGATATATTAGAAATAAAGTAGTACTAGATTCAGGCATTGGTCTAAAAGCTTCAAGTATATGGTAAATTTATAGTAATTGATTTTAACTGACTCTTTTGGTTAAGTATATTGTATTTTTTTTAGTAAAAGGATACTATATATTTACTTGAAAGAGTTGGTTTTTTATTAATTATAGACAAATCTAAAAGAAGGTGAGCATCATGAAGCGTATTGATAGAATTTACAATTATATCGAAAATAACTCGAAAAAATTTACAAAGAATAAGCTCTTAGAAGTTAAAGGATTTAGCGCGCAAGAAATAGGAGAATATCTTGAAATATTAAGAAGTAACGTATCAAGGGAACTTAATACACTATGTAGAGATTCCAAAATTATCAAGATTAAAAATAGACCCGTTCTTTATTTCGATAGAAAAAGCTTTGAGGAAATATTATCTATAAAGTTACCAGACGATTTGGAAGAGATATTAGATATTATGGAATTTGCCTCAAGTGAAGATGTGGCAAGAGATGAAGAACAATCTCCTTTTAACTATTTAATTGGAGCTAATACCAGCCTAAAAAATCAAATCGAACAAGCAAAGGCTGCGCTCTTATATCCTCCTAATGGACTTCACACATTGATAATTGGAAGTACAGGAGTTGGGAAAAGCTTATTTGTTAATATAATGTACCAGTATTCAAAATATATAAAAAAGTTACCTGAAGATGCGCCTTTTGTTGTTTTCAATTGTGCGGATTACGCTAATAATCCACAATTACTTTTATCGTATATTTTTGGACATATTAAGGGGGCTTTTACAGGGGCTGATAAGGAAAAAGAGGGAATTGTTGAAAAGGCTGATGGAGGAATACTATTCTTAGATGAGATACATAGATTACCACCAGAAGGGCAAGAAATGATTTTCTATTTTATGGATACAGGAACCTATAATAAGCTTGGAGAAACAGATAGGCAGCGCAAGGCTAACGTATTGTTAATAGGTGCTACAACAGAAGATCCTAATTCTACATTACTAAATACTTTTATTAGAAGAATTCCTATAACCATAGTTATTCCTAACTTTGAAGAGAGATCATTACAAGATAAATTGGAACTTATACACTACTTACTTTCTAAGGAAGCTCAACGGGTAAATAAGACTATTAAAATTTCATCGGAATCGATAAAAGCATTAATTGGAAGTACAACATATGGAAATGTGGGTCAATTAAAGTCAAATATACAGCTAGTTTGTGCCACAGGATTTCTGAATTGCATGAATACAGATAAATGTATTGAGATAAATTTAGATTTACTACCAGAAAGCATGAGAAATGGGATACTTAATTTTGAAGGTAAAATAAAAGATGATTCCAATTTTTGGGGAAGGGTTCCTAGTACATTAGTGGTTAAACCTGATGGTAACAAAACTTTTTTAGAGACTGACGCTTATGAGCCACCATTTAATATTTACAATATTATAGAGGACAAGGCATTTGTTTTACAAGAAGAAGGTATGAGTGACCAGGATATTAAAAATTATATAACAACAGATATAAATGTTCATTTAAAGCAATTTTATGCTAGATTCAAGAATGATGCGTATCGTAGAGAAGGTTTACTGAAAATTGTTGATAAAGATATTGTTGATTTTGCTGAAGAAATAAAAATGTTAGCTGAAAATAGATTGAGCAGAAAGTTAAGTGATAGATTTATATATGCTATAAGCCTACATTTCAGCGCGTTATTTAATCGTATAAAGAAAAACACAGTATCATTTTCAACAAATATTGAGTTAACATTATCATCTAATAGTAAAGAATATGGAGTAGCTAAAGAGATTCATAAGTTAATAGAGGATAGATATAACTTAATAATTCCAGAAGTTGAAATAGAATATTTAGCTTTACTTCTAAGCTCAATACAAGAATTATCACATCAAGAAAGAGTTGGAATAGTAGTTGCATCTCATGGTACAAGCACTGCTACAAGCATGGTGGCAGTGGCTAAAAAACTTTTTGATGCAGATAATATTGCAGCAGTTGATATGCCGCTTGAAAGAAAACCTTCTGATATTATAGACAGTGTTATTGAAAAAGTTAAGCAAGTAGATGAAGGCAAAGGTGTATTACTTTTAGTAGATATGGGATCTTTAAATAGTTTTGGTGAAACTATAACGAAAAAGACCAAGATAAATATTAAGAGTATTGATATGGTATCAACGGCTCTAGTACTAGAAGCAGTCAGAAAATGCTCAATTTTTGATGCTGATCTAAATTCAGTATATTCATATTTAATTACTGATTTTAGAGGATATACTAATAATATGATGACAGAAGGTAAAATGGGAGAAGAGAATGCTATAATTACAATTTGCTCCACAGGTAAGGGCGCTGCGATTAAACTCAAAGAGTTAGTTGAAGCTGTAGCAAAGAATATCTCAATTAACGATAATGTTAGAATAATCCCAGTAGGATTAAATAATCTAAATGAGTCAATAAAACAGATTTCGCGGAAAAATAAAATTTTAGCACTTGTGGGAATAGCAAATCCTAATATGGGAATTCCCTTTATATCGATTGAAGAACTAATTGATGGATCTGGAGAAAATATTTTAAGAAATATAATTGAAGGAAAGGATATTAATCCGGTTATAAAAGGAGAAAATCAGATTGTTTTAAAAAATCTTTGTAAGCAAACTTTAACAGAGATTTTAACCTTTCTTAATCCTGAAAAGATATATTCGTTATTAGATGATTTTATAAAATCTATCGAAAAATCTTTGAATGTACATTATGAGAATCCAACTAAACTAAGAATTATGTTTCATGTTGCATGTGCATTAGAAAGGATGCTTTTAAATAATGGACTGGTATATGATTCATCTGATTCAGAATTAAATCCAAGATATCTGGAAGTGTTAAGAAGAGCAAATTTAATATTTAAAGAAGCTTTATCAATAGAGCTGACGGATGATGAGCTATACTATATGATTGATGTTATAGATGTGTGTTAAATTTAGTTTATATAAGAAAAATAATGTGTCAAAATACAATTAAAAGTGTGTCAAATAATACTTTAGAGTGTCAAGGTGAAAACTTATCCGCATTGTATGCGTTTAGAATTCATGTTTGGAGAAAGGTGTTTGTTGACACACTTTTTTGGCATGGGAATTGCTAGGTATATTGGTATAGAAATAATATATGTAGCAGGAAAGGATGATGAAATAATGATAGCAGTAATCATAGGTACTCATGGTATATTCTCGGAAGAAATCCTTAAATCAGCTGAAATGATTTTTGGAGTCCAAGAAAATGTGGGAAGTGTTACTTTTCAGCCAGGCGAGGGTATAGATGCTCTAGTTGAAAAATACAATTCACTTATAGAAAAAATGAATTCAACAGATGGCGTATTGTTCATGGTAGACCTTTTTGGAGGAAGTCCATTTAATGCAGCGAGCATAATTGCAATGAAGCATGAGAATATGGAAATTGTGACAGGTGTTAATCTCCCAATGATATTAGAGGTTCTAGGAAGTAGAGATTTTTCAAGTGTGTCAGAACTTTTATCAATTGCAGAAAATTCGGGAAAGGAGGCTATAAGAACTTTATCTAAAAATATTGCAGAGGATTTAGATGATGAGATAATATAGCAACCTATGATTAGTTAGTATAAGAATTACATGAATTTAATTATAATATGAAATTTGAAAGGTGAGATATAAAGATGGAAATTAGTTTTGTAAGAATAGATGACAGATTAATACATGGACAAGTTGCAACAGTTTGGACAAAGTATAGTGGATGCAATAGAATATTTGCCTGCAGTGATGAAGTTGCAGCAGATGACTTAAGAAAACAATTAGTAATTCAAGTAGCGCCTCCAGGGATAAAAGCATATGTGCTTCCAATAGCAAAGGCAATTGAAGCATATAATAATCCTAAATTTGACAGTTTTAAAACTTTATTCTTATTTACAAACCCTACAGATGTATTAAGAATGGTTGAAGGTGGAGTACCTATTAAATCTGTAAACGTTGGAGGAATGTGCTATAAGGCTGGAGATAAACAGGTTACAAATGCATTATGCATGAATGATGTTGATATTGAGGCATTTAAAAAGCTTAATGAAAAAGGCATCGAATTAGAGGTGAGGAAACTAGCAAAAGATCCTAAAGTAAATTTGATGGACAAATTTAAAGAATTACAACTTATATAGACATAAATTTTACCTAAAACCAAAGATAAGATCCTTTAAAAACTCTTAGATTTTGATAGAAGGAATAATAAATCCTGTTAAAAGATTAGATATATAAAATTTAAAAAAGTTTTTATATATAAATTAAAAGAAAGAGGGGAATTTACAAATGAGCACTTTACAATTAATTTTATTAGTAATAGTTGCAGCAATTACTGGTATGGCAAGTGTACTTGATGAGGCACAATTTCATAGACCAATAATTGCATGTACATTGGTTGGACTTGTACTAGGGGATATTAAAACAGGAATTATACTAGGTGGAACACTTGAAATGTTAGCATTAGGATGGATGAATGTTGGTGCAGCTATGGCACCAGATGCGGCACTTGCAAGTGTAATTTCAGCAATACTTGTTATAATCGGTAAACAATCAATTGGAGCAGGTATAGCAGTAGCAGTACCAATTGCAGCCGCAGGACAAGTTCTTACTATATTTGTGAGAACAATAACTGTATTTTTCCAACACTTAGCTGATAAATATGCTGAAAAGGGTAACACAAGAGGAATAGAAATGTGTCATATACTAGGGTTATCACTTCAAGCAATACGTGTAGCGATACCAGCAGCCATAGTAGGAGTACTTGCAGGAACAGATGCAGTAAATGCAGCACTTGCAGCTATACCACAAGTTATTACAAGAGGACTTCAAGTGTCAGGTGGATTTATAGTAGTTGTTGGTTATGCAATGGTAATGAATATGATGAATAGTAAATCATTACTACCATTCTTCTTCATTGGATTCCTATTAGCAGCATTTACAAACTTCAATTTAATTGGTTTTGGTGCTGTAGGTGTTATTGCAGCAATATTCCATATAAAATCAATAGCTAATGAAGGTAAAGTAGCAGTAGCTGGAACAGGAAGTATTGATGATATTGATGATTCAGAGTTAATGTAAGTACAGAAAGGAGATAAAATAATGAGTGAAAAGAAATTAAATAAAAGTGATATAGTAAAAATGTTTATCCGTTCAAATTTCTTATTGGGATCATTTAATTTTGAAAGAATGCAAGCAATAGGTTTTTGTGTTACATTAATTCCAGCTTTGAAGAAATTATATAAAGGTGACGAATTAAGTGCAGCACTTAAAAGACATTTAGAATTCTTTAATACACAACCATTTATGGCAACGCCAATTATGGGGATAACAGCTGCCATGGAAGAACAAAAGGCAAATGGGGCAGATATAGATGAGGCATCAATAAGTGGTGTTAAGATTGGTCTTATGGGACCACTTGCCGGAGTTGGAGACCCAATATTCTGGGGAACACTAAGACCTGTACTTGCAGCATTAGGGGCAGGACTTGCACTTACAGGAAGTATAATTGGACCATTAATTTTCTTCATAGGATTCAATGCAATAAGACTTGCAACAAACTGGTATGGAATGTTCTATGGATATGAAAAAGGAACTCAATTAGTTGCTGATATGGGAGGAAATAAACTTAGATATCTTACAGAAGGTGCTTCAGTACTTGGATTACTTGTTATAGGTGGTCTTGTTTCAAAATGGACAACTGTTAATATACCTTTTGTGCTCTCTAAATATACACAAGCTGATGGAAAAGAAGTAGTTACAACTATTCAAAGTGTACTAGACAGCTTAATGCCAGGATTAGTTCCGCTTTTACTAACATTTTTATGTATGTATCTATTAAAGAAGAATGTGAATCCATTAATAATAATCTTTGGATTATTTGCAGTAGGTATTTTGGGCGTAGCTTGTGGAATATTACAGTAGATATATAAATATCAAATAAATAAACGGTTAAATTAGATAATATAGTAAACTTCCTTAAAAATAGAACCCGCAATATATTAGCATGGTATGTAGAAATATCAACAATATATTGTGGGTTTTGTGTATAAGTATGTACTAAATCCGACTTTTGTGGATAAAATTTATGTATTAGGTCTAAGTATATAGCTACAATAGTAAATTTGCATTTGATATCTGAATAATGTAAGTTCACAATCAAGATTAAATCTAGAAAACCAATATTAGTATATATGGTGCTATAAAAATATGAATTATATAATCTCTTATATGTTTTAAAAAGAGAGGGTTATTTATGAAACTAGAGTATAATTATATTGCTTTTCTAATTATCAATTTTTAGTTAGTGTAAGAAGGGTGTATAGGGTTATGAGGTGGCACTATATGTAACCAGTAATAATCTTCTATATAGAATTTAGAGAAATATAATTGATAAGAGTAACTAAGATTACAGCAAAAAGGAAAATTAAAATAAGTGTTGAATGATTATATAGGAATGTTGAATAGTGAAATTGAAAATAATAAATAATGGATTAAGAATCGAGAAGAGAGATTTTCACAATTGTAGAGGGGAATTATATGGAATCAAACATGAAAGTAAAGATACAAGGAAATAGATCGAATAAAACAGAATATTTAATAAGAGATATAGATGATATTATCATTGGTAGATTCAGTACTGATGAATTAACTGGTAGAAGCAAAACATGCAACGTCAATCTTAAGTTCTATAGAGAATATAATTATGAATTATTAAGTGATACACTATCGCTTA
Organism: Clostridium sp. YIM B02569; assembly: GCF_022320765.1. NCBI lineage: Bacteria > Bacillati > Bacillota > Clostridia > Eubacteriales > Clostridiaceae > Clostridium > Clostridium sp. YIM B02569. The sequence goes on from NZ_JAKJJX010000017.1 coordinate 132,978, forward strand.
TATTAAAGGGAATATTTAAAGATTCGAATATTTTTAAGGTTAACATAAAAGTTCTTGAAAAAATAGACTTAACTGCATTTTTAGATTTAGGTTTTACTCTAGAAGGAATATTTAATGAAAATGAATATTTTCAAGGTGAATATCTTGATGAACTGTCATTTGGTATAACTAGAATTGAATATGACCAAATGTGCAGATATTCATTAGTGGAATTAAAAGGGGAAAATATAATTCTTAGAAATCTGACTCCTAGCAATGCTCAAGAAATGTTAGATTATTATAAAAGAAATAAAAATTACTTGGCTCCGTTCGAACCAAGTAGAGATAGTGATTTCTACACAGTTGAGACACAAAGAAAATTGTTAAATAAGAGTTATAAGGAATTTTTGAATGGGACAAGTGTAGATTTGGGGATTTTTAAAGGAGAAAAATTGATTGGGAAGATAAAACTTTCACGAATTATATATGGATCGTTGAAGAATGGCATATTAGGTTATTCAATAGATGAAAATGAGCAGGGGAATGGCTATATGCAAGAGAGTGTAAAACTGTTACTAAATTATGCGTTTAAAGAATGTGGTCTTCATAGAATAGAAGCATCAGCTTTGATAAATAACAAAAAATCCAAAAATGTATTAACTAAATGTGGATTCAGATTAATTGGAGTAAATGAAAAATATCTATTAATTAATGGAAAGTGGGAGGATCATGAGACCTATTATATATTAGAAGAATACTTAAATAACTATTAACTATACCTAGCGTATCAATAGTAGAAATGAGAAGAAAAATGGAGTTTAGTATAGGTTTTAAGATTTAAATGGTATAAATGATGGTTTTTGCCAGAATGGCTAATGGACTATGTGTTAAGATAAAACACGTCGCTAAGAGACATGAACAAAACAACTTAAGACTGAAAAGATTTTAATAAAGAAGAAATTAAAAGTTTTCTACGAAAGTTGTTGACAATGTCGAATGGTGATGATATGATAAAATCCTCGCTAAGAGATGTAAGATTAATAACTTAAAGCTAATAGAACTACTGAAAAATGAGTTCAAAAAGTTTTTTGAAAAAGTTGTTGACAAGCTTCGAAAGCGGTGATATACTGAGTAAGCTGTCAGAAACGACAGATAACAACAAAACATTACAACAGTAGTTGTAAGAAAGAAAAATTGGTCTTTGAAAATTGAACAGAATGATATAAATACATTTAAGTAAACCAGCAATTTTTATTTGAGTAAGCTAAGATTAAACTTTTTATTGAGAGTTTGAT
>NZ_JAKJJX010000018.1:0-131428 GCF_022320765.1 Clostridium sp. YIM B02569
CAGGTTTCTCGTTATTTACATGTAGGTTATTATTTGAAGGAGCTACTATGACTAAACCAGTAGCTACTAAATTGCCTAAAGTACTTGGAGTAGATATTACAGTTTTTATAGCACTTATAATTACAGTAGTTATTTGGTTCATTTTATATAAAACTAAATGGGGACTTCGTATTCGTGCTGTAGGAGAGCATCCAGCAGCGGCAGATACTCTTGGAATAAGTGTAACTAGAACTCGCTATGTATGTGTTCTAATTTCTGGAATACTAGCAGGGTTTGGTGGAGCATCTATGACACTTGCAATAATAGCGCAATTCACTCCAACAGCAATCAGCGGTCAAGGCTTTATTGCATTAGCAGCAGTTATTTTTGGTAAATGGACTCCACATGGCGCATACGGAGCTTGTTTATTATTTGGATTTGCTCAAGCATTAACAGTTGTATTAGGTGGTGGAACCTTTGCTATTCCTTCGCAAATACTTGCAATGCTACCATACATTTTAACAATTGTAGTATTGATTCTTTTTGTTGGAAAATCAGTTGCACCAAAAGCTGATGGAGTTCCCTACGAAAAAGGTACTCGTTAATAGAAAGAAGAAACATTGTTATTTCACAGGACTGCGAAAATTTCGCTGAAAGTTCTAAATTGCAGGTTGCACCACTAATGTTTGCTACAGATTTCCTAGGGAAACTCGACTCACATACGTTCGTTGATTAAGTGATAAGTGAATCACTTTTCACCTGTAATTTGTCACCAGTATCAACTTGTTATTTAATCAATCTAAAAAATAAACTGCATGATATAATTCCAATAACATTACAAGAATTTCATTCGTAATTGTGAATTACGAAATGTGCATTGTGAATTGTAAATTGTAAAATATATAGTTATAAAATAAATTTAAGGAGTAATGAAATATGAATATTGCTAAATATATAGATCATACGATATTAAAACCAGAAGCAACAGTAGAAGATGTAAAAAAATTATGCAGAGAAGCTAAAGAATACAATTTTGCTTCAGTTTGCGTAAATGGATGTTATGCAAAATTAGTAAGTACTGAACTTGCAGGAAGTGAAGTAAAAACTTGCGTGGTAGTAGGATTTCCACTTGGAGCAATGACAAAGGAAGCGAAAGCATTTGAAACATCTCAAGCTATTGAAAATGGTGCGAGCGAAATAGATATGGTTATAAATGTAGGAGCACTAAAGTCCAAGGATTATAAATTTGTAAAAGAAGATATAGAAGCTGTAGTAAATGCAGCTAAAGGAAAAGCATTAGTTAAAGTTATTATTGAAACATGTTTATTAACTGATGAGGAGAAAGTTAAAGCTTGCGAAATAGCTAAGGAAGCTAAAGCTGATTTTGTTAAGACATCAACAGGATTTTCTACTGGTGGAGCAACTAAGGAAGATATTGCTTTAATGAGAAAGACTGTTGGACCAGATTTAGGCGTAAAGGCATCAGGTGGAGTTAGAGACTTTAAAGCTGCTATGGAGATGATAAATGCAGGAGCAAGCAGAATAGGATCAAGCAACAGTATTGCCATTGTTAATGAAAGTAAATAAATTTTAGGCTATAAGCTAAAGAAAAGATAAAATAATAAATTGTGATAAATAGCTAGATAGAACCATGAGGCAAAAAATAATTCATGGTTCTATTATTTATATTACTCTGCAAATGAAAGAAGATTTAGTAAGGAAAATAATTTAATTAAAAGAATGTGCCCATAAAACTATATTAACATCATAGGTTCAGGTAAAATGTATATTCTTAAGAATATACGAAGTTAAGAATAAAAGAATATAAGAATATAGGAATATAACAATATAAGAATTTATAAATTAAAACATAAAACAATTTAAAAATGAACCAATAAAAAAAGGTAACAATATAAAAAGGTGCGGTAAATAGATAATTTTTGCAGAGAATTACACTATTTTAAACCAATGTAGTGAGATAAGACTATATCAGGATTAATGTGAGCTAAAATGAAGAGATTATAATTTTTAGATTTATTTATATAATCTGTAACATTATTGATAAATCTCTGTGACAGAACTGTAACAATAATTTCCTATAATTGAACCGAACAAGAGATATGCATTAAAAAAAGATGTGGAGGAGCAATAACAGAAGATAAGAAAACTGGTGTTATAGAAGCTTTCACTTCTTCGAAATAAAAAACACGCTAACAAAATTTGGAGAGAGGATTAATATAAATTCTATAAATGAGTAAAATTTTAAGGTTAGTTATGAAAATGAATAACTAGCCTATTTAATTTAATTGGAAAAAAATAAAACATTGTATAACGATGCTCTATGATGCACACTTTGTATAAAAAGGAAATGTATAGGTATATATGGTTAAAAACTAAATATTTATAATCTAAATTAGTAGTATGATAATAAAAAAAATATATATATGTTGTAAAAATAATTCTTCATCATAATTCTAAAAATATTACAAGAATTTTAGCCATAATTGTGAGTTGTGAAATGTGCATTGTGAATTGCAATATATATAGATAAAAACATATAAAATTGTAATAATTAGAAAAATTTATGTCGAAATGCTATTATATTTTAACAATTTTTGATAAAATATAATTTAGTAAGGGGTTAAAATAAGCTGCAAATTATTATAAACTTTAAAATTTTACTATAAGAGGGAGATGGTATACTGATGATAAAGAATTTATCAATAAAAACAAAATTATTAATTGGCTTTATGAGTATGGTTATACTAATTGGTATAACTGGTTTCTTCGGAAAGTTTGGTCTATCAAATACTGAGAGCAGTATAGAACAAATATATTCTGATGATTTAAAAAGTATTGATGAAATACATTCGGTTAAAGAGAATTTTTTAATTGAAATTAAAATTGTTAATGATGTAGTTCTAGAACAGGATAATTCTAAGGTACAAACAGCGCTACAACAACTTGATCAAATCAAAACTAAAAATTCAGCTGTAGTTGAAGCTTTTGGTAATATCAGTATGTCAACTGATGAGAAGAAAGAGTTTGATGATCTTAATTCTATTTTAGGAGATAAGTTTGCAACTGAAAAAGACAATCTTTTTGAGTTACTTAAAAATGGGAATTATTCAGAAGCAAAAATTAAATTATCTGAAATTAACCAAACTACAGAAATTATATCAAAACATCTTGATAACTTGGTTGAAATAAACCAAAAACAAGCAGATGAAGCTTATAGCAGTGCAAAAGAAAACTATCGTACAACAACTCATATAATGCATGCAATTCTAATAGTAGGGATTATTTTGGCGATTGCTATAGGGACAGGATTATCAATATATATATCTATGATAATTAAAAAGGGTTTATTATTTGCTGAAGCTTTAGGAAACGGAGATTTAACATATTCAATAGAAAGTAAAAACAATGATGAATTAGGATTATTAATTAGGGCATTAAATAATGCAAAAGAAAAAATTAAATCAGTGATTGAAAATATTGTGATTCAGGCTCAGGGTGTAACAGCATCTAGTGAAGAATTATCTGCTACATTAGAAGAATTATCAAGCAATTTTGAAAGCATAGATAAGAACACATCTGGAATAGTAGAAAACATACAAGGTATAAATTCAATTACAGAAGAGTTATCTTCAACAATGGAGGAAGTTAATTCTGGAATAACTCAGCTGGCTTCGAATTCAACTGAAAGCAGTCATCAGTCTATTGAAATTAAAGAAAGAGCTACTGAAGTGAAGGAAACTGGAATTAATTCTATGAAAGCTACAGATGAATTGTATGAAGAAAAGAAAAATAGTATACTTAATGCAATAGAGCAAGGAAAAGTGGTTAGTGAAATAGGTATAATTGCACAATCAATTGCATCAATAGCAGAACAGACAAATCTGCTTGCCTTGAATGCAAATATAGAAGCTGCAAGAGCTGGAGAACAAGGAAAGGGATTTGCGGTAGTTGCAAATGAAGTAAGGATACTTGCTGAGCAGTCAGCAGATTATGTTAAGAATATTCAAAATGTAGTTTCAAATGTTCAGGCTGCCTTTAATAATCTATCAGGAAATTCAAAAGAGGTACTACATTTTGTCAACGAGAATGTTAAAAAAGATTATGATTTATTGATTGAGACAGGGAATAAATACGAAAATGATGCTGCATATATTAGTGACTTATCACAAAACATTGCATCAATGTCACAGGAGTTAAATGCATCTACAGAGGAGATTTCTGCAGTTGTACAAACTATTGCGGGAAATATGAAAGATACTAAAAACAGTTCGGAGGAAATTAAAGCAGGTATAGATGAAACTAATAAAGCAATAGAACAAGTTGCTAGAGTAGCTCAGAATCAAGCAGAAACAGCAGAAAAATTAACTGAATTGGTTTTGAATTTTAAAATATAGGTAGATTTAACAATCCAAATGATCTTAGGCATAACTAAGATTATTTGGATTGTTTTATTAAATATAAAACTTTTAATCATCAAAATTATTGATATGCTGCATTTAAAATTTCAATTTTACAAATAGACTAAGCCCTCTTATAATAAGATAATCAACATCAAGGAGGGGAAAAATGAATAAAAAACTAAATACTATTTCTATAAGTGGACTAATGATAGGTCCAATTTTAGGTTCAGGTATTGTACTCTTACCACCTATAGCAATTCATATGATTGGAGACAAAGCCATTATTGCATGGATAATAACAATGCTTATGGGTATCATATTTGCTTACATATTTACAAAGATGAGTATATTAACTTTGAGTAATGAAGGGGTGAATGTGGTAATTGGTGAGAAGCTTGGACAAAATTTTAGGGAATTATCTTCGAATTATTTAACAGCAGCTGTCTGCTTTGGACCTGTGGCTGTTTTATATACGGCTTCTGGATTTATTTGTGATATGTTTCCGGGAGCAAATAATTATAGAACCCTTGTCATTTTTATATTATTATTTCTCAATGTAGTTGTGCTTCTAATGGGAATAACTGCAATGGGAAAGGTTACTTTAGTACTTTCTTCACTTACTGGACTTATTCTTATTATAGGCAGTGTTTTTAATCTTTTAAAGCAAGATAATGTAACTTTTCCAAGTGGTATGCCACCAATTACAACTCTTGGCTCTACGCTTTTGCTATTATTTTGGGCAATTATAGGGTGGGAAGTAATTGGAAGTTATGTTGAAGAGGTCATGAATCCAGAGAAAACGCTTATGCGTGCTATGAAAATAAGCTTATCAGCTGTTATTTTTATATATTTATTGACTACTTTTGCTCTGCAAAATAGTATAGGAAATCAAATTATTACAAAAGAAATAGACATCAATGTAAGTTTAATTCTTATTCCTTTATTCGGTAACTTATCTTACATTGTTATGGGAATTGTAGCAGCTGGATTGTGTTATGCCACATTGATCATGATATTAGGCGCTGTTACAAGACAAATGGCTGCTAGAGCAGAAAATGGTATGCTTCCTGCTTTTTTAAGAAAGAAAGAGGAAGAAAGATCTCCTAAAAGAGCTTTATTAGTATTAACTATATTTCATTGCATACTTATTGTCCTCATTCACTACAACTATATTACTGTAGAATGGACAGTAGGAATTGCAAATACTTTCTTTATATGTAATGCACTTCTTGGACTTATTGCTAGTCTCAAATGTATAGATGGTATAATTTTAAAAATATCAATAATATTGTTGATTATAACATTAGTTATATTACTACTATTTTCATCACTATTAGGATGGATACTGTTGGTTGTAGTGAGTCTAATGAGCATGTATAAGAGCATGCCACAATTTCAGCAAAAATTAAAAAAAAGATTTTTAAAAGAAAGCTAAATTAGCTGTTTATTATGCAGCTAACCGAAATAAGGATTATGCTGTTGTTCCAGTTTCTAATGAAATTATGATGGATGATTCTAAGATTACAAGTTGCACCCAAGATGCTAGCCTCAAAGTCGAGCTTTGAACTAGCATACTTGGAAAAACTTTTAATCTAAGAATCAGAACCATCAAATTTCTAATGAAACATTTCATATTATGACCCTTGTGGTTACAAAAGCATAATTCTTATTTCTAGTTTGGATATATTTCATAGTATAAATATATCTTGTAATTGTATCTATATGTACATTATTTTGATATTTCAAATTTGATTTATGGTATCAAAAAGTATAAATATAATTATTTTGAAAAAAATAATTATTGAAGTATTGGGATTAGATTCTTCTTATTAGATGAATATATTTACAAAGTTGCTAAGATTTTAAATTCGTATCTTCACTAGAAATCATAAATATATTTGTAACTACAAGGGTCATAACAGTGCATCTTTGATTTGGTGAGAATTGTTTACTCAGCGAAATTTTCATAGTCCTGTGAAATAACAATGTTTTTACTTTCGGTGGATTATTTCATAAGTTTAAGTTATATATTGTTTATCTATATGAAGAATCATGAACCACAGTAAGAATATTTTAAGAAAGCAAAATATACAAATGAAAGGATGTTTTATTATGAAGATTTATGGAAGTAATGTGTGTCCATCTACACTAAAGGCTATAGAGGAACTAAAAGAAAAAAATATCAGCTTTGATTATAGAGATTTTTGCCAAGATATAAAAGCGTTAAAGGAATTTGTTGCAATTCGTGATGAAAATTCATTATTTGATGATGTTAAAGATGAAAAAAGAATAGGGATTCCATGCTTTGTTTTGGATAGTGGAGTTATAACACTTGATAAAAATTATGCAATAGAAGAATCTATGAAAAATAGATAGGGGAGTTTACATAGTAGAGGATTTTTAGCTTGTATGCTAGTCAAATGGATAAAAAACAGGATTTCATTATTAATAAATAGGCTATGTTTTAATATAATGTTGAAATATAGCCTTGAAAATTATAGGTGGATTGTCCATCTATAATGCTCGATATTGGATATTTATTACATTACAAATATTTTCTTTGGTGAATAATATAAGAAGAACACAAACCATAACTTGAATAATAGAGTTATATCATAGCTGTCTAAATATAACGTCTCACTTTATTCATATATTTTATATATTCTTCTCCGAATTTTTTAATACACCATCTTTCTTCTGAAAGAATAATCCAGTGTGCGGATACTTGGAAACAGATTAATAACGCAAGTAATATCAAGGAATGTGTTAGCGATGCACACCCTAAAAAATAAATAAAATATGCAATGTACATAGGATTGCGGGATACTCGGTATAATCCGTTTAAATTTATTCCATTCATTTTAGGCTTAGCATAATTTACTATAGATATGGCATATAAAATAATTCCTAAACTATATACTCCTAAACCTATGTAAAACCAATCAGAGTCGGTTTTGATTTTGAGTAATAGTGGGTATAGTAAAATAAGTACGGTTGTAATTTGATAAACCCAGAATGCTACTTTTTCTCTTCCGATTAATGGAGCAAAGAAACCCGCACGTTTAAGTGATTCTTTGTCTATTATACTTAAAATCCCATACCTAATAAGTATTAGTGGTATTACTGTCAAAAATGCATTCATTTTACCCCACCTTTTAGTTTTTTGCTCTATATCATTTCTATTTTAGTTAGTTCGTCTTTTGTAATCATTGTTCATTAGATTATAGTTCTGTATAATACTTATTATAACATAACTTACAAAATATAACACGTACATTGGTTCTCTATTTTTTTAATCTTTTACTTTGGTATATGAATATGCTACATTGCTTTGAACTATAAAGTTTTTATGAATTAATTTTATAGGGCTTTTAGTGAGCATAATTTAATAGTGTTCATATTATATTATTATATTAATTGTAATTAGGGATACATATGAAGAAGTGTAAATGTAAGAAAGATAGAAAATGTAGAGGTAGTAAGAAAACAAATAAACAAAGGAAATCACAATGCAATCCCAATCCATTTGCAGATGCAGTTATTCCACCATGTGCGGAATATTTAGAAAATGAAAATATATCGGTATTAGATGGAGAGTTGATTTATAGAAATGCTAATAAAATATATACCTTTATTACTACAAGTGCTTCAAATAATGGTCCTACAGGCAGTTTAGGTGAGGCTCTTGAAACTAATGTTGAGATTAGCATTACAACATTTATAATTGGTTTATTTATTAATCAAGTTCAAATGGGTGTCATTAAGTATGACGAAACTAAACCAATTCACCCAGATGAAAAGATTGATTTACTAATACATGAATGTCTTCAAAATATATGTGAAGAAAATAATGAAGAAAATCAATCTGATGCAGAAATGAATGAAAAACCCAAGGAATCGGAAAAGGATGAAATTGGTGAGAAGTCAGATAAAAGCGAAGGAGATAACGAGTCTCAATCAAAAAATGCAGCAGAATTTAATTATATGTTAACATTCGTTATATCTAATGGAAATGCTATTGCGACTTTTGTAAACTATCAAATAAATATAACAGAACTTAATTATACTATATTATTGGCATTAAATGGGTTAGAAGGAGATCCAGGATTATATTTTCCAAATAATAATTATGCAACACCTATACCAGTAAATCTTTATTTAGCGGGATTGAATATAAAATTTCCAATAGATAAAAATTGTTTCGAATAGAACTGAACTGTGTATCGTGAATTATATATTTCTAAATGTTAAAGTATAATCACTGCTGTCAGCATTAGGTATTTAAATATCGGTTTTAATGTCAATTATCTTGAGCATGCCACTAGGTTTAATTAGTTAATTTTTACTAATAATCATATAATCGCCGCAAGTGAGTTGAACTACTTCCGCTCTTAAAGCCTTTGAAATATCATCAGTTAACTGCTTTTGCTCCTCTTGAGTTTGGGCAACTAAAATTAAGGGATTTCCATTTTGTGCCCTATCTTTAGATAGGGTTATATATGCTATTATTTCATAACCAGTATTATAAAAATCTGTACCCATGGTATTCCTGCCTTTCTACTTATTAAGATTAGATTTCATTAAACTAGAACTCTTTTTTATACTCTCTAAAAGAGGTGTTTTCTTTATTGTTTCTATAAAAGAGCCTTCATTATAAATTATTGGGACTAGCATAACAGCGACTCTTCCTGTTTCGTAGTCACATTTAGTATAGTGATATCTTTTTAGTCCTAACATTCTGCACGCTTCAAATATTATGGCCTGCCTTTGACCGTGGTGATCAATTATTCTGTTGAAGTGCCTTTCATTTGGATAAATTATTGCTGCCATGCCGCCATCTTTAACTAAATTTCTTGCTCTATCTGTACCTAAATGATTTGTAACAAAAATATCATCCACATATAGTTCAGAGTTTTTTACAGTTATTTTGGCTAGCTTTACTTGAGCAATATCTCCGATAGATTTACCCTTTGAAAAATTTTTGAGTATATAAAAAATTATGCCTCCAGCTAAAATACCGCTTAATATATTTATTAGAATGATGTTATGAGGCACAAGGTGCATGGTTAAGCTAGTTAAAAAAGAAACTAATAATGATAAATAATTTCTCGCTTCAAAAGTTTTTGCAATGCCGTCAATATAAGCTTCTCCTCTAAAAACATGTTCCACATTATCAAGATCTTGGAGACTTTCTTTTTCTATTTTTCGTACTTCTCTAAACTGTTCAGTAGCAAGAACTAGGAAGGTTATTGCTTCAAAGTTCCTTTCGAGAATAGCTGGAATTGCAATAGCGCCTATTCCAGAAGATATGAATCCAGCTACTAAATGAATTAAATATCCATTTGGATAGCTGGGATACTGCCTGTAATCAACTACTAGGGTAATATATCTAGCAGCAGTACCACATAGTATTGGTATTAAGATTAAAAATATATAATACTGAGAAAGCATTTCTTTTTCCATATGAGCCTCCGAATATTTAGTAGTTAGAATATAAATAACCAATTTTATATATTAATTTTCTGCATTATATATAAAAAATATACAGTTATCTTGAAATTTGAGACTTATATAGATAAACCTACTATAATCTATACTTATGTGCATACCTCACCGAAATGAATAATATACTTTTGTTACAGTTTCGGGGCAATTCTGATGGGTGATTCTAAGGCTATAAAGTTGCGCCCAAAGTGCTAGCCTCAAAGAACAAGCGCTCACAGAGAAAGTTCGAAGAACGAAATATAAAATTTCGATTCTCACTTTTTGAACTAGCACATTTGGAACAACTTATAGCCAAAGAATCACATCCATCAAAATTACCAATGAAACATTCCACAAAAGTATATCGCTCATTTCTGGTTGGAAGATATTTTATAAACTATACTTAGACGTATGCAATAATCCACCGAAAGTAGAAATATTGTTATTTCACAGGACTATGAAAATTTCACTGAAAGTGGAGGTTGCGCCACTAATGCTTGCTCCCAAACTTATCTCTTGTTATTTTTCACTAATTAAGATATTATCTTTAATTTGTGAAAAATATCATTTATAAGTTATAAATCAAGCTTTTGATTTGTTTATCTATGTAAGTTTCAGATTTATTTGGTAACTTACCGAAGAAATAATAAATATTTTGTTCCAAAAAGTTATGAAAATATCCCTGAAGGATCTAATAGGTATGGAAATATTTCTATATTGCTATAAAAAATATGATCGTAAACATCTATTAAAAAATTAATATTTACAGGGTAAACTAATAGGATATTATGGACTTAAATGAAATATAATTCTTAAACAAGGAAAAGTATGTAATACAAGCTATGGATGCTACTTTTACTAGTATTTTTATAGGTTATAAATTATCATACTGGTTAATATATTACTGCCAAGCAAAATTTATATTAATTAAGGGAGGTAGATGCATATGTCATCAAATAATAGTGGAAGAAATAGAACATTAGTACCAGAAGCAAAACAAGGATTAAACAGATTAAAAACTGAGGTTGCTTCAGAAGTTGGATTAAGCAATTATGAAAGCATGGATAAAGGAAACCTTTCTTCAAGACAAAATGGATATGTTGGCGGATATATGGTAAAACATATGATCGAAGATTACGAACAAGGTCTTAAGTAATAAGTATAAGACCAAGAGAATAAAAATAGTTGTTTAAGATGTAAAGCGAAATTTTATATCTTAAACAACAAGACCTAAAAGATTTAATTAATAAATCTTTTAGGTCTATTTTTTACTATAATATACTTGCCTTTATTTAAATTAATACAGAATTTAGATTGAATATACTTATGAGCGTATTAATAATATTGAGGATAAAATAATTATCAATATATTTTAAAGAAATAAAAATGGCCATAAATTCCAAGAATTATTAAAGCCGTTTCCGTAATTACCGTAGTTCATTCCATAGTTACCATAATTCATTCCACAGTTGCCGTAGTTCATGCCACAATTTCCAAAGTTTAAACCACAGTTTCCACCGTAATTTCCATAATTCATACCATAATTACCATATCCGTAATTGTTATTATAGCAAGGCTTGCAAGATTTTTTGCAACACTTTTTCATAGCCCATTTCTCCTTTGTTAATCAAAATCATTTGTTATATTAATAATATATTAGGCAGTATTAAAAGTTGTTACATAATATTTAGGTAAAGCTTAATAAAATTCATTGTAATTTAAGATTTTAATTGATAATTCTAATTTAAATAAATTATTACTGTCTTCCAAGGAAATATCAAGTAAGCTTTGAATTTTATTAAAACGATAAAATAATGTGCTTCTATGTATATTTAATTTATTTGATGTATGATTGGCATTTCTATTACATTCTAAGTAAGTTTTTAGTGTTACAAATAATTCGGTTTTATTCTTCTCGTCGTATTTAATAAGCTTTTTTATTAGAGGGTTAACTAAGGTTGTTATATCAATTCTAGGTAAATCATTATTTTCTTTTGAACTTGCAGATATATGAATAAGATAATATTCAATGTAATCTTCAAAATAACTTATATTACTATGGATTTTCATATATGATGATAGCTTTAAAGCGCATATTGATTGCTTAAAGTAATCTTTTATATCCAATAAATTATTAAAATTAATACTAGCTCCACATCTTAAATTGTTTAGTTTTAAAAATTCTAATAGATTTTCTTTTATGTATTCACTTATAATTTGTTCATTATCACTGCTAATAAGAAAAATAATTGTATCTTTATAATAGGTTGAAATACAATTTCCAAGTATACCTTTAAGTCTTTGAATTAAGTCTCTTAATCCAAAGTTATGTCTATAATCCTCATATTTCTGCTTGAAGGGTATTGAAAGAATTAAATTGTATTTACTTAAAGTAAAGCTACTATATTTTAAGCGTTCGCTGGCATATTCCATATTATCTATATCATTTACTAATAAATCCATCAAATAATATTCTTCATCTAGACCTGAGTTACTTATAAATAGATTTTCTTTTTGTATTTGAATAGAAAGTAAATTGGATAATATATTTGTTAGTTCCAAATCTTCATCTTGAAAATCACGATCACGTTGAAGAACACTTATATATCCTATTGAAATTCCATTAACTTTAATAGAGCAAAATATTAAATTTTCATCAGAATAATGAAAAAATGAATTATTTGTTTTGTAAATAGTGTCCATGCATTTATTTTCTTTCATTAAACTAATGATACCTGATAATAAATAATCTTCACCATTATGGGTTTCTATGCTTGAATTTTCACACTTAGCTAGGTTAGAACGAGTGATGAGTCGATAGCTGGTATCTAAAATAAAAATAGGATTTCCTAAAAAGTTTTCAGCTATGCTAAGAATATCATCAATATTATTTTGAACAAATAAACTATTATAAAGTTCATATCTTTTCTTATATAAATCGTATTCCTTTTTCATTAATTTCTCCTTATTTCTCTTAAATTGAAAAAATGTCTAAACATTATAAACTTAAGAGTGTTATTTTAAGACTTATTTTTGATGAATGACATTTTCTATAATGCTAAAATTATGATAAATCGTTTGTTTTTGTAATTCAAAACTAATTATCTTATTAAATTATAATTAGAAAATGCAAAAGTATAAACTAATTTTAACAAAATATTAAGCTATTAAAAGGAGAAGTATTAATGAGTTTTACAGTATTAGGTATTACAGCGGGAAGAAAAGATTCAAATTCAGAAATATTATTAAAGGAAGCATTACTTGCATGTCAGGAACAAGGTGCAGATGTTAAAATGATTAATTTAAGAGATTATAATATTATGGAATGTTCAGGGTGTACAGCTTGTACCCATGGAATGAGTAATGGAAAAAATGTTGGATGTACGTTAAGTAAAAAAGATGATAAGGAAGAAATTATGAAAGTGATGTTAAATGTAGATGCTATAATTGCAACAGCACCAACATATGACTTAATGCCAACAGCAACATTTTCAAAATTCATGCATAGAAATCTAGCATATGAATCAGCATTCCTAGAATTTATTGGTGCAATTGAACATAAGGATAGAGTTGCAGGTTTAATCGCAGTTGGAGGATCTACTCGTTCTTGGCAGTCAATGGCGCTTGAAAGCATGCAGGCTACATGTTTTACAAATGATTTTAAAGTAGTTGATATGTATTTAGCAACAAGAGTTCCAGCACCAAAACAGTGCTTATTACATGATGATATGATAGAACGTGCTCATAAAATGGGTGAAAATATAATGAAATCATTAAATACTCCAGTAGAAGAAAGAACTTGGCTTGGAGAAGAAGGTATGGGATGGTGCCCACATTGCCATTCAAATGCATTAATTCTTGGAGAAGTGCAATGGGACGGGCTACATTACCCAGTTGAATGTCAAGTTTGCGGTGCTGGTGGAAACTTAGAAAAGACAGAAGACGGAAAATGGAAATTTGTTATACAAGAAAATGGATTAATTCGTGATCGTACATCTGTTGAAGGCAGAGGACATCATGTAAAGGAAATCATGCATACACAGGGTGGTTTCTATACAGACGAGAATTTGGCAGTTGTTAAAGAAAAATTTGCAAAATATAAGGAATTAAAGTTTCCTATAATTGAAATCAATAAATAATTAATTCCGTATTACTAGAGATATGTAGTTTAAAAAAATTATAGCATTGGGAAATGAATGATGTCATTTAATGGCGTTGTTCATTTTTTTATTTCGTAGAAAGTTGCATTAAAGTCAAGTACGAGGATAGTGTGGTTTGCTTACATAAATTATAAATAATGCAGATTAAGAGAAAATAAGAAAGAAAATATATTCCTGTTAACATCAGCTAAGTCAGTAAGTTCTTTAACAGTAATCTTATTTTATTTTCTTTTCAGACATAAGTTTTGTTAAGGCTTCTATTAAAACTTTCTTAGTTTTTCGTATACGTCTATCTACTTTATTTTGCTCCATAATAAAAAACCTCCAAGTAAGCAGTTATGATTAGCGCATGTTAAATAAATTAATTATTATATATTAAGTAGTTTGGCTATAATTACAAAAAGTATTAATAAATCCTAATTGAAATAGATAATTGTAATAGAATTGTATAAAGTCAGTGCTTTAAATTGATTATAATTTTAAGTATAATACTTTAAGGAGTACTAAGGTTAAAATTAAAATAGGATTATCCTAATTTAAAGAAATGGAGAGAAGTAATGACAGATTACCATAAGTTATTAGGCGTAGAAAAGAATGCATCCAAAGAAGAGATAAAAAAGGCCTATGAAATGCAAGTAGAGAAAATAAAAAAAGAAGTGGTTAATGAAAAAAGACTTAATCAATTCTTAAAGATATTTGATGAGGCTTATGAAGCTTTAATCAGCTTAGAGGAAAATCAATCGGTTAAAGAAAATTTAACAGTAGCTATAAATCCAAAAGAAATACAAAAAGAAAAAGATTATAGTAATGAAGATGAAGCTTATAAAAGTAGGCGTAATTCTAGAAGTAAAGCAAAGAGTTCTGGAGGGAAAAGTAATAATCTAAAGGGAAAAGAAACTTCAAGAAATAAAGAGAGAAAAAACAGCTTAAACGATGATAAAGAAGAAAAGGGAAGAAAACAAAGAGCAGCTCAAAAGAAATCGCAAAATGATACTAAAAAGGCATTTAATTTGGTTATGTTACCATTTAAGATATTGGTGTTTCCATTTATAGTTGTATTGTCAGTAATAATAGCAGTATTACAGGTTATAAACATAATTTCGTGGATAGCAACTAAAGTATTAATTGTTGGATCTATATCTGTGGGAGCCATACACTTATATCAGGTTAAAATGGGACAAGCAATAAATTATAATATATTAATTTTGGCTGGTTCAGTATTATTAGCATCATTTTTCTTACCATACATCTTAAAGTTATTATTAAAAGTTTTACAAACAATAAATGATGTATTAAAAGGCTTTGTTTTTTAGGATACATAAAGGAGTTATTAAATGAAATACTATTTAGCGCCCATGGAGGGAATTACTGAATACATATATAGAAATTCTTATGAAAAGTTTTTTGGAAATATAGATAAATACTTTACACCTTTTATTGTGCCAAATGAAAGTAGAAGTCTTAAAACTAAGGAGCTTGTAGATGTTTTACCTGAAAACAATAAAGGCATGAACATAGTGCCTCAAATACTTACCAACGATGCAGAAGGCTTTATTAATACTTCTAGAAAATTACAACAATTAGGGTATAGCGAAGTTAACTTAAATTTAGGATGTCCTGCTAAGACTGTTGTTTCAAAGAATAGGGGCTCAGGATTTTTGGCAAAAAGGGAAGAACTAGATTCATTTCTAGATGAAATATTCAAGATGGATGATATGAAAATTTCTATAAAAACTAGAATAGGAAAAGATAATCCAGAAGAATTTTATGAGCTAATTAAAATTTACAATAAATATCCTTTGGAAGAGTTAATTATTCACCCTAGAACACAAAAAGACTTTTATGGAAATAAACCTAATTTAAATGTATTTAGAGATGCCTTATCACTAAGTAATAACCCAGTATGCTACAATGGAGATATTTTCACAATTAATGATCATAATAAATTAGTAGCGGATTTTCCTGAGGTAAATACAGTAATGCTAGGAAGAGGCATACTTGCTAATCCAGGGTTGATTAACATAATAAAAAATGATATTAACATAAGCAAAAATATATTAAAAGATTTCCATGATGAAATTTTAAATAGATATATAGAGGTGTTTCCAGAAGACATATATGCAATAAATAGAATGAAAGAGCTATTTGGATATATGATCTACATATTTTCGGATAATAAAGAATACGCTAAAAAAATAAGAAGTGCACAAAAGTTAAGCGATTATACTGAAGCTGTACAGATTTTATTCACAGAGCAAGAAATTATAAAAGAAGCTGGATTGTTTTATGATAAGCAATAAAAAATACGACCTGATTTTAATAGTAATATTGAAATCAGGTCTATTTAATTGGGCAGAAAATTAAAAGATATTCTAAAATAGATACGTATATAGTATTGATATTTAATCTGAAATTTATTCAAAACATATATTGACAATTAAGGATTACAGTTGTATTCTAATTATAGATTACAATTGTAATACAAAAAAGAGGAGTGAAAGTTATGGGAGAAATACCTAAGATATCTGAGGCAGAATGGGAAGTTATGAAAATTGTCTGGACAGATTCACCACGTACATCAAATCAAATTATTGAGGCATTAGAAGATACAAAAGATTGGAAGCCAAAAACAATAAAGACATTAATAAGCAGACTAGTTAGCAAGAATGCACTTGGATTTAAAGAAGAAGGCAGAAAATACTTATATTATCCAATTGTAAATGAAAATGAATGCATACGTGCAGAGAATCAAACGTTCTTAAGTAAAGTTTATAATGGAGCTATTAAAAATATGTTAGTAAGTTTTATAAAAGAAAGTGATTTAAGCAAAGAAGATATAGATGATCTTAAAAGGATATTAGACGAGAGGAATAAGTAGTGTATGTACGAGTTTTTTAATTATCTTGGTCAGCTATTTAAAATAATATTTCAAACATCTATTACTGGTAGCATATTGATTTGTTTAATTTTAATTTTTAGAAGATTTTACAAAGAGAGAATAGGTATAAAGTTTCAGTATGCATTATGGTTTTTAGTAATACTGCGTTTAACCATATTTAAGCTTCCTGAGAGCACTTTAAGCATGTTTAATCTTATAAATAAATTAGGAAAAAATATATTGTTATTAATTCCTAATAAGGAAGTACATTTTGGAAGTATGTTAGAAAAGGGTAGTAGCCAAGCTAGTTCTATGTCTAATCATGATGTTATCCTAGGAACTATAAATTCTATTGATTTTAGCAATAACGAAATTAATGGGTATAGTTTATCAAGTTTAACTATATTGAGTTTTATATGGCTTATGGGCACAGTGTTTATACTCTCATATATCATGTTTGCATATAAAAGATTGAGAAATAAGATAAGCAGCGAGTCCATACAAAATAACATTGAATTTTTAGATGTTTTAAAATACTGCCAAAATAAAATGAAAATTAGAAGAGATATACTGCTAGTTGAGACTTCTAGCGTAAAGACACCAGCGCTACTGGGTTACTTTAATCCAATGATTCTAATTCCAACAGATATTCATAAGATAATATCTGTTGATAAATTAAGATATGTATTTCTTCATGAATTATCTCACTTGAAACGTAAAGATATAGTTATAAACTGGATAATAATCTTTTTAAAGGCTATTTATTGGTTTAATCCAATTATTCATTATGGTCTTAGAAAGATGAAAGAGGATATGGAAATATGCTGTGATTCACTTGCACTTTCTTATACGGAAGATGAAGAAGTTGTGGAATATGGATTTACAATCATAAATTTGATAGAACATTTTTCAAAGTCGGTTCATTTAGTTGGGGCAACTTCCATAGTAAATAATAAATCTGAAGTAAAAAGGAGAATTGTTATGATAAAAGTTTTTAATAAAAAGGCCTATAGATTTTCTGCAATGGCAGTTGCATCTCTACTTGTAATTAGCGGTATTGCGCTTACTGATGCAAAGGCATCTGCAAATATAAATGGAGCAAGTAATGCAGTAAATGTAGATAAAATTGATTATGCTTTTGTTAATGATCCTAATATAATAGGTGAGTGGCAAGGTGTAGATTTTGTTGAAAACATAGAAGATTTCAATGTAAATGATAAGAAATTCAAAGGTGATCTATATGTTAAAGAATTAAATTTTACAGAAGATGGGAAGGTAGCAAGAACTGTATTTACATGGACTAAGGATCACATTCTTAATGATGCTGACAAAACTGACAGTAGTTATGTAATCAAAGATATTGATGGTTCAACTTATATGTTCTTTCAATGGAAGAGCGGGGATTATACAATTAGAGGAGAGAAACCTTGCTACTACGTATTGAAAAAAATTAGTTCTACCCCATCACTTAATACTAATATATCTGGAAATGAAGTTGAAACGAGAGCTGATAAAGTCGACTACGCTTTTATTAATGATCCTGAAGTAATTGGGAAATGGGATAGCGTTGATTTTGTCCAGGATATAAATAACTTTAATCCAGAGAAAAAGTCATGGAATGGAGATTTGTATTTAGATAATTTAATCTTTGATGAAAATGGTAAAATAGAGAATAAAAATATAACTTGGACAAAAGACCTAGTTTTAAATACTAGCGATAAAACTGCTTCTAAATATATAATAAAAGAAATAAACGGTTCAAAGTATATGTTCTTTGAATGGAAAAATGGTGATTATATAGAAAGAGGAGCAACTCCTTGGTACTATGTTTTGAAGCAAGCTAAATAATACAACAGAATAACTTTAAAAAAATAGTCGTTCATATAGAATGGCTATTTTTTTATGTAAAAATTTCTTACTATTTCTAAAGGGAAAATATAGTATCATATTATTAGAATTTATGGAAAAGTTACAGGAACATAAGAGTCATGGAGTATGATGGAAAAGATTTATTGTTTTTTTTATTTTACGGGAACATTTTTGTTTTTTGCCCCATCTAATTATTGTAATACTTAGCTAGGTAGTATAGATTAAGGAGGAAAAAGATGGAGTTGATATCATTTTTTGATTATAGGAAAAAGTCAACAGTATCTAAAGCGAAGAAAGGTGACAAAGAAGCTTTTTTAGCTCTTATAGATGAAAATAGATTGAATATTTACAGAGTAGCCAGAGGGATTTTAAAGGATACAGTGGATATTGAAGATGCGATTCAAAATACAATAATAAAATCATTTCAAAAAATAAATTCTCTAAAACAAGATGAGTATTTTAGGACTTGGTTAATAAAGATTTTAATTAATGAGTGTACACAAATATTAAGAAAAGGTAAGAGGGTTACTTATTTATCTGAAAATAGCGATACAGAGATCTATAATGATAGTTATGAAAATATTGATCTGACAAAGGCTATAAATTCATTAAACGAAGAGTTAAGAGTGACAACAGTATTATTTTATTTTGAGGATATGAGTACTAAAGATATTGCAAAATTGCTGAAAATTTCAGATGGAACAGTTAGATCTAGACTCACAAGGGCAAGAACAAAACTTAAAGAAATAATGGGCGAGGTGGAGATATGATAGAAATAAATGATGATTTATTTGATGATAAAATAAGAAAAAGGCTAAAGGATGAAATTAATTATGTACCAAATGATATCAATCAAAAGATTGATAGTACACTTAACAAGATAAATAAGAAAAGATTTACTATAAAGAAAGCTTGCTGCATATTGGTAAGCTGTATAGGGGTGACAATATTACTTGGAATGGCCATGCCAACATATGCAAGCAATATTCCTATTATAGGGAATATATTTAAAATGTTTAGCAACAAGACTTATGAAAATTATGATGAATACGCTTCGGATTTAAACATAGCTAAGGAAAGTAGTGGCTTAAAGATGACTATTGATAAAGTTGTTTACGATGAAGTTCAATTATCAATATTTTATACTATTGAAAGTGAAAAGGAAATACAAGATACTCCAAGATTTCCAGGAGCAAAATTAAGAATAAATGGAAAGGAAACGACTTTTAGTGCAGGTGGAACAGGAAAGTTTATGAATGATAATAAAACCTTTGTTGGTTCTATAGAGTACAATGTGTCAAAGCATAATTCAATGCCTGAGGAGTTTCAAAATGAACATTTTTTGGGTGGATATGTAGATATACCAGATGAATTTGTATTAAATTTAGATATAGATGAAATAGGACTAGAGAATCCTATTAAAGGAACTTGGAACTTTAATATTCCTGTAAGTAGTGAAAAGGTTAATGGAAAAGTGAATGAAAAGGAATGTGATATAGATTTAAGCAATATAGTTAGTGGATATCATATAAACAAAATTATTACAACACCACTAAATACAGTGATACAAGGAACACGTATGGATGACGAAGAAAATGCTGATAGATTATCTTTTGCTGTATTTGATAATAAAGGAAGATATATTAAAAACAAGTCAGAAGAAGCAGTAGGTGATAAAGATAAAGATGGAAATTATATAATGTATTTCAGTAATGGTTTTAAAGAAATTCATGATGATACTGATTACCTGACATTTATACCGTGGAAATATAAAAATAATGATAGCAATGAAACTGAAAATAATATTATTGAAAAATTAAACTTAAAAGGAGAAACAAAGTTGTATTCCAGTGATGGAAAAGAATATATGACTATTACTAAAGTGAATACTGAAGATGGAAAAACAAAGATTTATTATAAATCAAGATATGGAGTCAATGCAGCACCAATTGAAATAGTAGATAATAAAACTGGTGAAAATATAATCTCATTTAATGAGGATTATAATTTTGAAGAACAAAAAGAAGCTACTACTTATAATGCAGATACTGATGAGTATGCAATTACTTGTGATAAAGAAATTAAAGATGGAGACTATTCTGTTAAAACCATAGATAAATCAAAATCTATCGAAGTTTATGGTGATGAAAAATTCACAATAAAAATTAAATAGTAGAGTATATATATTTTAGAAAAATAATTTTTCATGATAATTCTAAAAATATTGCTAGAATTTTAGCTGTAATAGTGAATTGTAAAATGTGCATTGTGAATTGAAACTATATTTTTGAAGGTGTCTCTTAGGTTTATAGAAGAGGCACCTTCATTTTTTTAGAGATAGGAGATTTAGGATTGCCCTGGATATTACTTATTTTATTTTAATAAAATATCAAAATAATTGGACTCTTTATGGTAAATCATTTAAAATTGATATAAGAAAATATAGGTTTATTTTTATTAGTGTGTATTTTAGGGCTTACTTAAGGATAAAAGAAAATAACATAAATTTTTTGATACTAATAAAAACCTATTAGACTATATATAAAACAATTTGGGGAGGAAACTTGATGAATTTACAAATTAAAGAGTTATTAGAAAAAAGAATACTAGTACTAGATGGGGCTATGGGGACTTGTATTCAGAATTATAAATTAGAGGAAAAAGATTATAGGGGCAATCTAAACATTTCTTGTAATCAAAAGGGAAATAATGATATTTTAAATCTCACTAATCCTAATATAATAAGAGAAATTCATGAAGCTTATTTGGAGTCTGGTGCAGATATAATTGAAACTAACACATTTAATAGTACGAGTATATCTCAAAAAGACTACGAAATGGAAGATAAAATATATGAACTTAATTTTGAAGGTGCAAAGCTTGCAAAAGAAGCTGCAGATAAATTTACAGCAGAGAACCCAGATAAACCGCGTTTCGTAGCAGGATCACTTGGACCTACAAATAAAACTGCATCTTTATCACCTGATGTTGAAAATCCAGGTTATAGAAATATAAGTTTTGATGAATTAGTTGAAGCTTATAAAGAACAAGTTTTAGGGCTTATAGATGGAGGAGTAGATTTAATTCTTATAGAAACAATTTTTGATGCATTAAATGCAAGAGCTGCTCTTATGGGAACAAAGTCTGCATTTTTAGAAAAAGGTAAGGACTTACCTGTAATAATATCTGGGACTATTGCAGATAAAAGTGGAAGAATTCTTTCAGGTCAGACTTTAGAAGCTTTTGCAAATACTATGGTAGATGAAAGTATAATTGCAATAGGTCTTAATTGTTCCTTTGGAGCAAAAGATTTGATACCATTTGTAAAATATCTTTCAAGAACTCAAAATAGATACATAAGTGTTTACCCTAATGCAGGACTTCCAAATTCTTTTGGGGAATATGATGAAAAGCCAGAAAAAACTGCAGCTTTAATAAAAAGTTTAGCAGAGGACGGATGCCTTAATATTGTAGGTGGATGTTGTGGTACAACACCAGACCATATAAAAGCAGTAAGTGAAGCTATAAAAGACATTTCACCTAGAAAGATACCAGACATTGAAACTGAAACTGTTTATTGTGGTTTAGAAGCTCTTAGAGCGAATAAGGAAAATAACTTTATTAATATTGGTGAAAGAACAAACGTAGCAGGTTCAGCAAAATTTGCAAGATTAATTAGAGAAAAGAATTATGAAGAAGCTTTATCTATAGCTAAAGATCAAGTTGAAAATGGAGCACAAATAGTTGATATTAACTTCGATGATGCTCTCTTAGATGCCAAAGAAGAGATGGATAAATTCTTAAAGCTTTTAGCAAGTGAACCTGAAATTTCAAAGGTTCCAGTAATGATTGATTCTTCTAAGTTTGAGGTTCTTGTAACTGGACTTAAAGCCATTCAAGGAAAACCAATTGTAAATTCCATAAGTCTTAAGGTAGGAGAAGAAGAATTTAAGAGACAGGCGTCCATTATAAGAGATTTTGGAGCAGCTGTTGTAGTTATGGCTTTTGATGAAAATGGGCAGGCAGATTCTTATGAAAAGAAGATAAGTATTTGTAAAAGAGCTTATGATATTTTAGTAAATGAAGTTAATTTCCCACCAGAAAATATAGTATTTGATCCTAATATCTTAACAATTGCTACAGGAATAGAAGAACATAATAATTATGCAGTAGATTTTATTAATGCAACTAAATGGATAAAAGAGAATTTACCTTATGCAAAAGTAAGCGGTGGTGTAAGTAATCTTTCATTTGCATTTAGAGGTAATAATGTAATAAGAGAAGCTATGCATTCAGTATTTTTATATCATGCCATAAAGAATGGTATGGATATGGGGATCGTAAACCCTGGAATGATACAAATTTATGATGAAATTGATAAAGGCTTACTTGAAAAAGTAGAAGCGGTTATTTTTAATAAAAGCGAAAATGCAGCAGATGAGCTTTTAGAATTTGCAGCTAACTTCAATAAAGTAGACAATAAGTTAGAAGAAAACAAGGAAGCTTGGAGAAATGAAAATGTCAAAGAGAGATTAAAAACTGCTTTAGTAAAAGGTATAGATAAATATATTAAAGAAGATGTAGAAGAAGTAAGAGCAGAATATAGCAAGTCCTTAGAAGTAATAGAAGGACCTCTTATGGATGGAATGAATGAAGTAGGGAAACTTTTTGGCGATGGTAAGATGTTTTTACCTCAGGTTGTAAAAAGCGCTAGAGTTATGAAAAAGGCTGTAGAAGTTTTAAGACCATATTTAGAAGAGGAAAAAAGTAGCAGTGGAAGCATTAGTGCTGGAAAAGTAGTTTTTGCAACTGTAAAAGGTGATGTTCATGATATAGGTAAAAATATTGTGTCAGTAGTGCTTTCTTGTAATAACTTTGAAGTTATAGACCTTGGGGTAATGGTTCCTACTGAAATTATTTTAGAGACAGCTAAGAAAGAAAATGCAGATATTATTGCTTTAAGCGGCCTTATAACTCCATCTTTAGAAGAAATGTCAAATGTAGCAGAAGAAATGGAAAAGCAAGGATTTAAAATTCCACTTATGGTTGGCGGAGCTACAACATCAAAGGCTCACACAGCAATTAAAATTGCACCTAAGTATTCTGGTGGAGTAATTCATACAACTGATGCGTCAAAAGCTGTTGAAGCTGCTAAACTTCTTTTAAATAAGGATAAAAAAGCAGAATATCTTAATAAGATAGAATCAGAATATGAAACTTTAAGAGAAACATTTAACAAAGTACCTAGAAAATTTGTCACTTTAGATTATGCAAGGGAAAATAATTTCAAGAAAGAATGGGATAAAGAGCAAATCGAGAAGCCTAAAATGTTAGGTATAAAGAAATTTATTGATTTTCCTATAGGGAAATTAAGAAAATATATAGATTGGAGCTTTTTCTTCATCGCTTGGGATATGGGAATGACATATCCACAAATCCTTGAAGATGCAAAATACGGTGAAGAGGCTAAGAAATTATTAGCTGATGCTGAAAAAATGCTTGATAAAATGGAGAGTGAAAATATTTTAAAAGCAAATGCAGCCTTTGGTCTCTTCGAAGCTAATTCTGTAGGCGATAATATTGAAGTCTATAATGATTCTGAAATGATTAACTTTAATCTTTTAAGGCAGCAAGAAGTGAAAAAAGATAATACATATATGTGCTTATGTGATTTCATAGCTCCTAAAGATACTGGAATAAAGGATTATATAGGTGCTTTCATAACAACAGGTGGGATAGGTGCAAAAGAATACGCAGATAAGCTTAAAGCCTCTGGTGATGATTATGGTGCAACAATGGTTATTTTACTTGCAGATAGACTTGCAGAAGCCTTTGCAGAATATGTTCATGAAAAAGTGAGAAAAGAATATTGGGCATATTCGCCAGATGAAAATTTATCCATCGAAGAAATATTTAAAGGTAAATATAGAGGAATAAGACCTGCAATTGGCTATCCTTCACTTAGAGACCATTCAGAAAAAGTTAAATTATTTAACTTACTTGATAAAGAAGGAGAGCTTAATGTAAAACTTACTGAAAGCTATATGATGTCACCAACTGCAAGTACCTGTGGTCTTTACTTTGGAAATAAAGATGCTAAATACTTTGACATTAATAAAATAGATCAGGATCAGTTTAACGATTATGCAAACAGAAATGGCAGAGATAAAGGTGAGCTTAAAAAGCTTATGTATACAATTATAGATTAGTTTTTTTATAAAAAGCATAAGATAGTTTAATTGAAAAATAAAATTATTTAGAGTGTATATAACCCATATAAACTTCATTTGATAATCTATATATTATCTTAATGAAGTTTATATGGGTTATTTTTATGGATTGGAATTTTATTTGAATTAGTATATGCTTGCATCTTAATACAATTAGTTTTATTTTGAACTATCTGATGAATCTGAAGAACTTGTTATATTACCTTTTTTAGAAGCAGACTTTTTAGCACTACCAGAGTAAACGCTGCTAACAGAATTTTGTACTGAATCATCTGAATTTAGTATCTTTAAACCTTTAACGTCGTATGCATTTCTAACCATAATTTATATTCCCCTTTCACTTTTTATAAACTAGTAAAATTTTGATAGACTTAATTTAACTAACAAATATATTTTGTCTTGATTTCTTTAGTTTATGACAGGAAGTTTATCACTTTGAATGATTATTATAGTATTAAAAATCAGTTAGAAACAGTAAAATTACTATTGAAAATAAGATTAGCATATTGTATAATGATAGAAATTAAAATTTAGGAGAAAATATTATGAAAGCATTTAATATGAAAACAATAAATTTCATACATCATCACCAGTAAGACTTGGTCTGTTTAAAGAGGCAGATACAAGTCTATAATTCGTAGGCTTGTATCTGCTGGTGATGATAAATTAAATGTCAGTAATAATTTGTTAAGCCATGTAGGAGATATGCCTGCATGGCTTTTTGTTATTTAAAGCAAAATATAAAATAATTTATCTATCAAATATAAAAATTAATTATTAGAAGGAGATCAAGATTATGAAGAATAATAAGATACAACCAAGTATATTACCAGGATTTATGGAACTATTGCCTAAGGAGCAACAAATATTTAAAGACATGGTAAGAAAAATAACTAAAGTATATGAAGAAAATGGATTTTTGGAAATTGATACTCCAGTCATCGAAAAGTCTGAAGTATTATTAGCTAAAAGTGCAGGAGAGACAGAAAAACAAGTTTATAGATTCAATAAGGGAAGTAATGATTTATCTTTGAGATTTGATTTAACAGTGCCTTTTGCAAGATATTCAGCGCAGTATTTTAATGAATTAACCTTCCCATTTAAAAGGTATCAAATTGGAAAGGTATATAGAGGTGAAAGAAATCAGAGGGGAAGATACAGGGAATTCTATCAGTGTGACATTGATATTATAGGTAATAACAAGCTTAGTATTAATAATGATGCATTTGTAATAAGTATGGTTTCTAAAGGATTTAAAGCTATCGGTTTAAAAAAATATAAATTTCAAATAAGCAATAGAAAGATATTATCAGCTGTTTTAAATGGTTTAGAGATTGTTAATGCAACTGAAGTTCTAATATTAATCGATAAGTACGATAAAATAGGAGATGAAGAGTTTAAGAAATCATTAAATGAATTAATTGGAATAGAAAAAGCAGATATTATTAATAAAATTATAAATTTAGATGGAAGTAATGAAAATATATTAGATCAACTAAAAAATTTAAATTTCAATTCAGAGGAGTTTGAAAAGGGTTTAGAAGAACTTGAAGCAGTTAAAAAAATGCTGAAGATTTTTGGTGTAGAAGATAATGAATATGTAATTAACTTAAAAATAATAAGAGGGCTAGATTATTATACAGGGACAGTATTTGAAACATTTTTAAGGGAAAACGAAAAATATGGCTCCATATGTTCAGGTGGAAGATATGATAACTTAGCACAAAACTACACAGATAAAGTATTACCTGGAGTAGGTATATCCATCGGCCTTACGAGATTATTTTTTGTATTAAAAGAAATAGGATTTCTTAACGGCTACAAGGTAGAAAAATCAATGGAATATTTAATAATACCAATTGGTGATACACTTGAATATTGCACCGAGATATATAAAAAATTTATTGATAAAGAAAAATATGTAGAAATATATCTTGAAGATGATAAATTAAAGAAAAAACTTAACTATGCTAATAAATTGGGGATACAGAAAGTGATATTAATAGGTGACGATGAAGTAATAAGTAAACAAGTTAAAATAAAAGATATGATTAGCGGTGAAGAAAAAATAGTTGATATTGAGAGACTGTAACTTTTGCATAGCATATGAAAAATAGGTGTAAATTTTGTGATCTTACATGTAAACTTCCTGATAAAATTTATAAAGCTATTGCAAGATTTTTTGATAAAAGTTATAGATTTATAGGTGATAAGAACCCAGACTTTTACACTGCAAGCAGACAGTTTTCAACTTATCATAGTAAAAAATTTAATGAAGAAGTAGATGATGTAGAGCAAGTATATTATCAAAGTTATACATCGATAGTAAAAAATATATTTAGTGATTATTTAGTAGCAATACCTTATATTTTAGTAAACTTAACAGAAGACGGAAATGATGGCTTAGTATCTGTTGATTCTGCTAAATAAGGCTAATTTAAAGTGGGACTTAGAAATAAAAGAATGAGTGGAATATCTCATGTAGATATTATAGAACTAAGAAGAGATGATTATAGATATTCTGATATAATGGAAAAATATGTGGAAATTGTATCCGGACTTAAAAACAAGGGATATTAGGTATGCAATGGATGAGTATTCATATATTTACCTTATGGTTTAATTAAAGTAATTAATTTTAATTGGTATTGTTATGTAAAAATAGATTTATATATTTCTAGGAAAATATTTTTATAGGTATCTATATTTATAGGAATATAAACTAGTTAAATATATAAATATTTATAGGAAACATGCGGGGTTAATGTAGGGGGATTCATGAACTTGGTGATCATGCAGAATTTGAAATTAAGTATAAGGATATATGGAAACATATTAAGCTTAAAGATGACTCACATTTGCAAGAATTTTTTAAAGCTATCCAGAATTGATAACTAAAATAAAAGCTTTAACTTTAAAAAAATATGAATCCTAGAAGATATTGATAAGAGTTTTTGAAAGTTTTAATACTGAATTTATTAAAGAGGTGTTATCTAATATTGAGGAAGATGATGAAAAAGAAAGTATTAGAACTGAGGCAAAAAGTCTCTAACTATTATTCATGGAAGACAAAGAAAGCTCTAATACAAAATAATGCAGCTTCATATAGTCGGTATCTGCAAGATATTAGTCTATATATGCAATGAATTTACAATAACTCCATTATATAATAAAAGAAATTAAATATGAATTATGCAATGGAGTATATTGGAGGATTAGAGCATGAATAAATATAAAAAAATCAAATATCGCTTATTAGCCAAAGAAATGGTTGGTATCTTAAATGAAAAAGGATACATAAGTTATTATGCTGAAGATAAAGAAGAGGCTAAACAAAAAATTTTAAGTTTAATACCCGAAGGTTCAAGCATATCTGTAGGTGGATCAGAAACTCTTGGAGCTATGAATATGATAGAAGAATTTAGAAGTGAAAAATATAAATTCTTTGATAGATTTCAAAAGATGCCATATGAAGAATTATATGAATTATATAGACAATCATTATTATCCGACTACTTTGTTTCAAGCACTAATGCAATAACCCAAAAGGGGCAGCTTGTTAATACAGATTCATCTGGAAATAGAGTTGCATCAATAATTATTGGACCTAAAAACGTAATTATAGTTGCAGGTGCTAATAAAGTAGCTGATAATCTAGAAGAAGCATTTAAAAGAATAAAAGAGATTGCACCTATGAATGCCACAAGAGTTGGACATAAGACACCTTGCACTGAAACAGGAAAGTGCATGAATTGTGAAATACGAAGCTCTATGTGTAATTACACAGGTATAATTGAAAATGGGCGTAAAGAAGCAGGAAGAATAACAGTTATAATGGTTGCTGAAGAACTTGGATTTTAAATATATAAAACAAATTGTTAAATTATATATGACGGATGGACAGACGATAATTTGTATATACTAGATAAGAAAAATAATTCTTAATAGTGGGATTGAAATTGTAAAAGCATTTTCTCAACGAAAGAAAGTGCTTTTATAATTTCAATTTTTTTATTTCTTATTAGAAATGGTAAACAGGTATAATATCCAATTTTTTAAAATCCAATTGAGTACAGCTTTGAGTCTAAATGTGGGTATTATAATGAGATGGTGAGGAGCCTGTAATCTTTTTAAAAGTTCGAATAAAGTTAGAATAATCATTAAATCCGGATAGAGAACAGGTTTCAGATACATTTTTACCTTCTGATAAGAGTTGTTTTGCAAGAGAAATTCTTTTTAACAAAATATAATTATAAATAGTACTTCCAGTTTCTTTCTTGAATAATCTTCCAAGGTATGATTTATCCATAGAAAAATGATGACTAATTTTATCTAGAGACAGATCTTCTGATAAATGTGATTCTATAAAAGTTAATATATCATAAAGCCTTCTAGATAAAGTAAATTGTACTAAAAAATCTTTATTCTGTTGATAAAGCGTATTTATAAAAACTAGTAATTCTACAAGGTAATTTCTAGATAATACGTCACTTCCATATTTTTTATTATGCAAATTATCACTTGATTTTTTGACTAATGATATAAAAATATCCATTTGTCGATCAGATAATAAAATAGCATTATTTTGACCTTTTTCTCTATTTGTAAAACAAGAAAGCAAATTTGTATTATCTGTATTAAACAGTTCGACAAATTGAGGATGAAAGTGAATTAGCAAACGTTCATAGTCCTTAGCGGATGGATTAACAACTCTATGAATTTCTTGGTTATTAATAATAAGAAGAGTTCCTCTTTTTAGGGGGTAAACAGATTTTTCAACCCAATAATTAACATCTCCTTTCAAAAAAAGATAAATTTCAAAACTATTATGTAGATGAAAGGTAGAATTTGTAGCAAAATTAGAATAATTTTTTTTTATGTGAATATGTTCAGGAAGATATTCATAAAAATAACCTTTTTTCATAATGCACCTCTATATAGCAGCTATTTGTAATATATGTAAGTAATTTATAATAATTTCAGTGTATACTAAATGAAATAAAATATCAATTATAAAGTATAGTTGGTGAAACATTAGAAATCAATAAAATTTAAGTTTATAAATGAATAAAATGGATAATTGCATTAACAGAGTTGTGTATTTTGTAATACACATTAATATAGTCGATATTCGCAATATATTTGCCGATATATGCAAAGAAAATACAATAATCCTATTATATAATAAAGTAAATAGTAAATATTTTAATAAATTATCTGAAAAGAATAAAAATTAAAAAGGAGTGATTTAATGGAATTAAAAAAAGAGTATTTTAATAATAAACAAGATGCTCAAGAATTATTAATTAAATTAATCGAACCATTAAAGGAATATTATTCAAAAGAAAAAGCAGAACTTCATATAGGTGATACGTCAGCAGTATATGAGCAGAAAGTAATACCTATGGAAGCGTTTGCTAGACCTCTTTGGGGATTAGTTCCTTTTTGGGCAGGTGGCGGAGAGTCAGAGGAATTTGAAAAAATATATTTAAAAGGTCTTGCCTCGGGTGCAAATCCGTCTAGTGAAGAATACTGGAGTGGTTTTAAAAACATTGATCAGCGTTTTGTAGAAATGGCAGCTATTTCTTATGGATTGTTGATAACACCAGATAAGTTATGGAAACCTTTAACTGAGGAAGAGCAAGACAATTTGGCAAAATGGCTATTTGAGATAAACAAATACGAATTAGCTGATAATAATTGGAATTATTTTAGGGTACTTGTTAATCTAGCACTAAAGCAATTAGGAAAAAGCTATAGTGAAGAAAAATTGGAAAGTGGATTGTCTAGGATTGAAAGTTTTTATTTAGGAAACGGGTGGTATAAAGATGGACATTCTAACCACAAGGATTATTATATATCATTTGCCATTCATTTCTATAGTTTGATTTATGCTAAGGTTATGGAAAAAGAAGATCCAAAAAGAAGTACATTATTTAAAGAAAGAGCTAAAGAATTTGCTCATGAATTTATTTACTGGTTTGATGAGAATGGAGCAGCATTGCCATTTGGAAGATCTCTTACTTATAAATTTGCTCAATCAAGTTTTTGGGCAGCATGTATTTTTGCTGATGTCAATCCTTTTTCGTTAGGGATTATGAAAGGATTGATCGAAAGAAACATTATGGACTGGATTAATGCTCCTATATTTGATAAAAAAGGGATACTGACTATTGGCTATAAATATCCGAACATTCATATGTCTGAAGGATATAATGCACCAGGATCTCCATATTGGGCACTTAAAACTTTCATTATTCTGGCACTGCCTAATGGACATGAATTTTGGAAGGCAAAAGCGGAACCATTGCCAGAGTTAGAAAGTATAAAAACTTTAAAATATGCGGATATGGTAGTTCAAAGAAGATTACATGATGTAGTAGCTTATGTACCAGGGAATTATTCGAAAATCCCACACGTACATTATCCGTCAAAATATTCAAAATTTGCTTATTCAACAAGATTTGGCTTTAGTATTCCTCGTACTAATAGTAGTTTACGTGAGGCTGCACCAGACAGCATGCTTGCATTTGAAGTTGATGAATATATTTTTAATAGAAGAAGATGCGAGGAGTTTAGAATTGAAAATAATGAAATATATTCAAAATGGTCGCCTATTAAAGGGATTATGGTAGAAACAATACTAATCCCAAATGAAAATGGGCACATACGCAGACATAAAGTGAAGTGTGATTATGACTGTATTGCCTATGATTGTGGATTTTCTGTAGCTGTTACTGAGGATGGAAAGTATGAAGAAATTGCAACAGATAGAGAAGCATATGTGATTAATTCATTTTCAAATTGTAAAGTGATTTCTCATAATGAGCATGGACTAGGAACAATTATTGAATCAGAACCTAATACTAATTTGATTAATTCAAAGACAAGGATACCAGCAATAAAATATGAATTGCACAAAGGAGAAAATATATTAGAAACACATGTAATTACACAAGTGATTAAATAGGTTTTATGCTTGAAATAATGGAAAGTAGGAATTTATATGATAAATGAAAATGATAAAAATTGGGTAGACAGTGTAGTAGAAAAGATTACAAACAAGATGGAATGGGTAAGTGAAAAATCGGCTGATAAAATTCCATATACTACAATAGATGGAGAACATGATGATCGTGCCATTAACCCAACTGGAAAGGCAGAAGATGGTATTTGCTGGTGGACTAATGGCTTTTGGGGTGGAATGATGTGGCTTATGTATCACGAAACTAAAAAAGAGCGTTATAAAGAGATAGCTAATATTCTAGAAAATAAATTAGATGCGTGTATAGAAAATTTCTATGGACTTCATCATGATGTTGGCTTTATGTGGCTGCCTACAAGTGTTACCAATTATAAAATGACAAAAAATTCTGAATCAAGAAAGAGAAGCTTACATGTGGCTAACCTTTTAGCAGGACGTTATAATCCAGTAGGTGAATTTATTCGTGCCTGGAATGATGATGGTGAAACTGATAGAAGAGGCTGGGCAATAGTAGATTGTATGATTAATATACCTTTGCTTTATTGGGCTACAGAAGAAACGGGAGACCCAAGATTTAAGCAAATTGCCATGAAACATGCTGATACAACTATGAATGTATTTGTAAGGCCTGACGGTTCTGTAAATCATATTGTTGAATTTGATCCATTTAATGGTGGTTTAGTGAGAACTCATGGAGGGCAAGGTTATAAAGATGGCTCTTCGTGGACAAGGGGACAAACATGGGGAATATATGGATTCTTGATTAGCTATAAACACACAGGAAAAGAAGAATATTTAAATACAGCAAAACGCATTGCAAATTATTTTATTGCCAATATTCCTGAGGATGGAATTATTCCAGTTGATTTTAGACAGCCTAAAGAGCCACGATGGGAAGACTCTACAGCAGCAGCAATTGCAGCATGTGGTTTAATCGAAATAGCAAAACAAGTACCAGAGTTTGAAAAAGATATGTATATGAGTGCAGCACTAAAGCTTTTAAAAGCTTTAGATGAAAAGCGTTGTGATTGGACTACTGAGTGTGATTGTATTCTGAAGAACTGTACAGCAGCTTATAATCGTAAAGAACATCACTTTAATATCATATATGGGGATTATTATTTTATGGAAGCTATCTTTAAGCTTAAAGGCGATGGATTATATATTTGGTGATAAATTTCAAGGGACGTTATAAGAATCTCATACATTGCCAAAATTCTTAGTCCAGATATTAAAA
Organism: Clostridium sp. YIM B02569; assembly: GCF_022320765.1. Classification (NCBI taxonomy): domain Bacteria; kingdom Bacillati; phylum Bacillota; class Clostridia; order Eubacteriales; family Clostridiaceae; genus Clostridium; species Clostridium sp. YIM B02569. Next base: position 33,244 of record NZ_JAKJJX010000018.1, read on the forward strand.
TTATACATCATATATTCGTTAAGTAGCTTTTATAATTTGTTCTTTTAGCTTAGTAGGAAAAAGAACAAATTATAAAAGAAGGACTCAAATTTATTGTGGTTAATTTGCCTAAAAACACGTAACAGAAGAGAGTCCATATTAATAGTGTATTAGATAAATCATTAAATTTCAATAAGCAAAGAAAATTAAAGCAGGATTTCGTTGAATAAATGTTTTTAATTCCAAAAAATCAACAACATTTATTAGTTATTTTTTAAACTATATTTATAGAAAACATTATCTAAAGATATATATTTTAGCTGCTGTTTAATATTATGAAATTTCAAAATAACATAATGGAAGATATATTATAACATTAAAAGCAAATCCTGCTTTATACAGATATGCTGAGGAATTAACTATAAGAAAGATAAAATTATTCAAGTATAATTTTATAAATTTAATGTAAAGAAACTTACATCATAAATTTATGCTATACGCTATGTTTATGAATAATTTGAAGTAAATATAAATTAATTAAAAAAGCAGAGGGTAATAGGAAATTTGGTTTATTTTAAATCAAATGTAATCGATTATCAAGAGGGACTTAACATAAAAATATACATTTATATAAAAGAAAGAGGAGTATAATTATGAAAAAGTTTGGTTTGAGTGATAAAATAGGATATTTATTTGGTGATTTTGGAAATGATTTTTTCTTTACATTTGTTAGCTCGTTTTTAATGTTGTTTTATACAGATGTCATGGGTATTAGCGGAGCTATGATTGGGGTAATATTTTTGGTAGCACGTATCTGGGATGCGTTTATGGATGTTGCATGGGGACGTTTTATAGATTTATGTAAACCTGGAAGGGCTGGTAAATTTAAACCATGGATGATACGTATGGCATTTCCGCTTGTAGTATTTGGTGTATTAACATTTAATAAATTTCCAGGCATGTCAGATAGATTTAACTTAATTTATGCATTTGCAACATATATAATTTGGGGATCATTATATAGTACAGTAAATATTCCGTATGGTTCTATGGCTTCAGTTATTACATCCGATCCTACTGAACGTGCAAGCCTTTCAACTTACAGATGTGTTGGTGCAGCAATAGCTGGAATAATAATTAGTGTGGTTGTTCCTCTTACTGTATTTATTAATGGTAGAGCTGATGCAGGTAGATTTAGATTGGTTGCAATTGGATTCGCAATTTCAGCAATGATATGCTATTCATTATGCTATTTTCTAACAACAGAACGTATTGTAAGTCAAGGTAGAAAAGAAAAGCTCTATTGGAAGGTGACACTTGCAGGTATAAAGAGAAACAAGCCTCTATTAGCACTTGTAACAGCAGCATTAATACTACTAATTTCAAATATGCTTTGTCACTCTATGAATGCATATGTATTTAAAGATTATTTCCATAATACAAAAATATTGACTATTGCTGGAATAATAACAACATCATGTTCAATTATAGCCGCACCATTTGTTGCACCATTGGTAAAGAAATTTGGTAAAAAAGAATTTGCTTGTTATAGTGTTGCGGCAGCGGTAGTTGCATACTTCTTGTTGTTTATTTTACCAATAAAAAATGTTAATATATTTCTTGCAATTATGTTTATTGGACAACTTGGAATAGGGGTATTTAATATAATAATATGGGCCTTTGTTACAGATGTTATCGATTATCAAGAATATTTAACCGATACACGTGAAGAAGGTACAATATACTCAATATATTCATTTGCACGTAAGATTGGGCAAGCAGTTTCAGGTGGATTTGGAGGAGCTGCACTTGGAATGTTGGGGTATGTTGGAGGAGCCGCTTCTCAAACAGCGCAAGTGGCAACTAATATTAAGAATTTTTCAACATTAACACCTGCAATTGCATATTTGATTGTACTTTTAATATTAGTATTCTTATATCCATTAAATAAAAAGAGACTTGATGAAGTTCTTGCAGAACTTGAAGAAAGACGTGCTGCAAAAGCTGAAAATATAGGAAATAATTAGAGTATAGATGTAAAAGAATTAATGGAACATATAATAAATAATATTGTTCATTAAGTTCAATAAGATAGAAAATGAAGGGTTTAAGAAATCATTAAATGAATTAATTTGACTGGAAGAGTATGTAGAAATATATCTTGAAGATGATAAATTAAAGAAAAAACTTAATTATGCAAATAAATTGTGGATACAGAAAGTGATATTAATAGGTGACGATGAAGTAATAAGTAAACAAGTTAAAATAAAAGATATGATTAGTGGTGAAGAAAAAGTGATTAGTATCGAAGAAATTTAGGATTCTCTATATTAAGAAAACAAATTAAATTTTTCATGGTATAGATATCCAACTCAAAAGATATACTTATACTTTATTATTTGTATCTAATTTCGGTTTTTCCACACATAAATCTAGTTTTAAAGTTGGATATCTATATTTCCATATAAAAACACTATACTTTAAATGAAATGTAGTGTATACTACAGTAGATTTATGAATGTTTAAAGTGCTAGTTTTGATGTTTATATTAAGAGTTATCTTACAATCTTTTTTTATAATTTAACCATTCATAAATTACAGATATAAAAAATTAAGCAATTAATGAAATAAAAGGTTGCTATTTAAAGTAAAAGCTGTTATAATAAATTTTGTAAGAAAAAGAAAAAGGTTTTTTATAGATAGTATGGATTTCTCCTTTTAGAGAATTATATGAATCGATATTAATCTTTAATTTTAGAAGGAGGAATTGAATATGCAAGATAAAACTTTAGTATGTAAAGATTGTGGAAATGAATTTGTTTTCACAACTGGAGAACAAGAATTCTACAAAGAAAAAGGATTTGACAACGAACCAGTTAGATGTCCTGATTGTAGAAGAGCTAGAAAGCAACAAAATAATAGAAGATAGTTTTGATTATTTTAGGAGTTATAAGATTTTCTTATAACTCTTTTTTGATTCTTTAGAGGTGTGCGTAAACACAAAAGTATTCGCAAAGTATAATGAAAATAGTTTTATTTTCGCAGGAAATTACAATTAAATCAGTGGTATTGTACCCTCTGTGGGTATAAATTATGGAAAAGGCTGATTTAGAAGATCATGTTTTAGAGGAGAATAAAAAAGAAAATGTATTCGCCTATCAGAGGTTGATATGTAATAAATCTCCAGATTCAAAGTAGTCTGCGATTTTGTTCTATAGTCTGAAAATATTAAAATATATAAAAAAACAGGTGAGAAAAATGATACGATAATTGCTACATTTTAGATTTTATAGTAAATAAATTTTTACTATAGAGGTTTTTATAATGTGAGGGTTCTTGAGTGGTTAATCCCTAAAAGCTGCTTTCCAAAAAATTAGTTAATACCAAACCAATAATAGAGCAAAGAATCTATTTTATATTTTGAGAAATTCTTGAACTTATAAAAAATCAACGTAGGAATATCTTATGTTGATTTTTTTTATTTATGGTGGTACAATATCATTAAATTTGAAATTTGAGGTGAAATGATGATTAAATTTTCTTGCTAATTTTTAAAGTGCAATATAATAGAGGAGTGAATGAGTGGACTCAGTTTATTTTGTTGTACCTATGCAAGAAAGTTATTCTATTTTCTCTTAATATATATTTTATGTTATGCTATATAAATTGGCTAAACTATGTGTATTTATGAGCTGTAAGAATAATAATTTCTTGCAGCTCTTATTTTTTTCTAAATTATAATTATAAGGAGGTGAAAAGTATCATGGAAAATAAAGATACAAATCTAACACATGACAATCTTCATATAAAGCCGGATACTTCAAGCGACGTTTATATTTATATGAAGTAGAAGCAGTCGCCTAATTTTCCGACTTTGTTATTTTAGATTAATAATAAACTAATTACAAAGGAGGACAAATGAATGTCTTTAATAAATGTTACAAACCTTACCTTCTCTTATGATGGGAATTATGATACTATTTTTGAAAATGTTAGTTTCCAAATTGATACTGATTGGAAATTGGGATTTACGGGAAGGAATGGACGAGGAAAGACTACTTTTTTGAATCTTTTACTTGGAAAATACGAATATACTGGAAATATTTCAAACAACGTAAATTTTGAATACTTTCCGTATGAGGTAGAAGAACAAGAAACTTTTACAATAGATGTTATAAAGGAAATTAGCCCAAATTCAATGGATTGGGAAATAGTGAAAGAATTATCCATGTTAGATATAGATGATGATATTCTATATAGACAATTTTATACTTTATCAAAAGGAGAGCAGACCAAGGCATTGTTAGCTGCTATGTTTTTGAAGGAAAATTCCTTTTTGCTTATTGATGAACCTACAAATCATTTGGATGCTGAGGCTAGAAAAAAACTTAGTAATTATTTAAGAAAAAAGAAAGGATTTATTTTAATTTCACATGATAGGGCCTTTTTAGATAATTGTATAGACCATGTTCTTTCAATAAATAAGACCAATATAGAAATACAGAAAGGTGATTTCTCAAGTTGGTGGGAGAATAAAAAGAGACAGGATGGATATGAGTTAGCAGAAAACGAAAAACTTAGAAAAGACATTAATCGTTTATCGGAATCTGCTAAGCGAACTAGTAGCTGGTCAAATGAAGTGGAGAAATCGAAAAAAGGAACAACTAACTCTGGCTCTAAGCTTGATAAAGGCTATGTTGGTCATAAATCTGCTAAAATGATGAAGCGTTCCAAATCAATTGAAAGTAGACGAGAATCTTCAATTGAAGAAAAATCTAAGCTTTTAAAAAACATTGAAAGCTCAGATAGCTTGAAGATCTCTCAGCTTGCTTATCATAAAAATAAGCTTTTGGAACTCGAAAATGTGTCGATATTTTATGAAGATACAATGGTTTGTAAAGATGTCAATTTTAGTATTGAACAAGGTGAAAGAATATCACTTAAAGGTAAAAATGGAAGTGGAAAATCAAGCATTATCAAGCTTATTTGTGATGAGAATATAAAATATACAGGTACCTTTAGAAAAGGCAGCGGACTAAAAATATCATACGTGTCACAGGATACTTCTTATCTTAAGGGAAACTTGACTAACTATGCTCTTGAAAACAGCATTGATGAAAGCCTTTTTAAAGCAATTTTGAGAAAACTCGATTTTTCAAGAGAGCAATTTGAGAAGGATATATCATCCTTTAGTGGTGGGCAAAAGAAAAAAGTACTGATTGCAAAAAGTCTTTGTGAAAAAGCTCACTTGTATATTTGGGATGAACCCCTTAATTTCATTGACGTTATTTCTCGTATGCAGATAGAAGAGTTGTTGCTTGAATATTCACCAACACTACTTTTTGTAGAACATGACAGTGAGTTTTGCAAAAATGTTGCAACAAAGATTGTGGAGCTTTAGTTAAATCAATTTAAACTTATTAAAGTGGGGAGCAAGGCTCTCCACTTTTTGGTTATCTATTGTTTAAGTATTTTTATTTACATATTTCTTCATAGCCTCAAAACTCTCATTGCTTATAACATGTTCAATTCTGCAGGCATCTTCAACAGCAACTTTCTCATCTACACCAATAGATTTTAACCAGTTAGAAAGAAAAGTGTGCTTTTCATAGACCATATTTGCTATTTCTTTACCTGCGTCAGTGAGAACTATATTTCCATCATCTGTTATAGATATATATTCTTTTTCGCGAAGATTTTTCATAGCAACGCTTACACTGGATTTTTTAAAATTAAGCTCTGTAGCAACATCAATAGAACGAACTGCATGTGATTTTTGGCTTAAAATTAAAATTGTTTCTAAATAGTTTTCGACTGATTCATTTATAGCCATATAAAGACCCTCTTTCAATAAAATCTATGTAATGAAATTTAAATTTTAATGAAGTAAGTATATCATAATGTATATTTAACATCAAATTTAGAGGAAGAATAGTATATATGAAAATCATTGTGATGAGAATATAAAATATAAAGGTACTTTTAGAAAAGACAGCAGACTTAAGATATCATAGGAGTCACAGTATACATTCTATCTGTGATTTTATGAGAAAAGTCATTAATGCACTGGACAATCTTACTAGAATATATTAAACTAGTATTAGTTAGTTGAGACTAACTGATACTGTTTTATTATCCAATAGTTCAATTGTTTTGAATTTTTGTGATGATTTTATCATACATGTTATTGTGAAATAGGGGCACTATATAAATATAATATTGAGTTAGTTAAGACTAACTTTGAATAGAATATTAGGTAACAATAAAAAAGATGAAATTAAAAATTTTTAATATTTATAGATAAAACATAATAGTTAAAGGAAATTATATTGGCGAATTGCCGAAAAGTAAATTAACTTAAAAATATTATTATATAGTTAGATAGGAGAGGTGAAGATAGAAATGAGTATTGTTATAATTGGTGGTCATGATCGAATGGTTTGTGAATACAAAAAAATATGTAAGAATTATAATTGTAAAGCAAAGGTTTTTACTCAAATGCAAGGTAATTTGAAAAAGCAAATTGGAAAGCCTGACTTGCTTGTATTGTTTACAAATACTGTATCGCATAAAATGATACAATGCGTGTTATCTAATAATGATACAAATGAAGCTGAATTAATACGATGTCATCAGAGCAGTGGAACTGCGCTAAAAAAAATACTAGAATACAAGTGTTCTAATATTAATAGTAATAATTAAAGTTTAAAATTTATTTAAAGGAATTCAGAAATATTGTACAACTATTTTAAGTAGCCGTACAATATTTCTTTTTTATAAAATTGGATTATGTTTTGGAGCTAAAGATAATGTTTTGGGCTTGTAAGAAAAAAATGGAATATAGTATAATTCAGTATAGTTAGTTAAGACTAACTTGGCTGGAGTGTTTAAATTATAAATATAAGAGGTGAATTAGTTTGGAGAGAATAGATATCCCAGGGTGTGGTAGTATTTGCATGCATGAAATATTTCCTGGAATTGTACTTAACTATGAAGAGTTTAAGTGTAAAGAGTTATCATTATTCGCAAATGAACAAGTCATGCCAAAAATAAGTGGGGAAATGATTGAAATCGGATATTGCCATGAAGGACGTATTCAGTGTGAATTTGAGGGAGGCGTATGTGTATATATGGGAAGTGGAGATTTGTATGCAGGGCTTATGGGAAAATATCCTCCTGTTAATACATTTCCAGTCGCAGAGTATAAAGGAATTTCCATATACATTTATATTGATGAAATTTCTAAGTGTTTACCTGAAATTTTAAAAGACGCCTTGATTGACATAAATGCTTTTCAGAAGAGGTTGTTTCCCTCAGAAAAATATTTCGTAAAAGTTGGAAACTGCATTAATTGGGTAGGGGGAAAGATAGAAAGAATTTTTCTTGATTTATTTAGTTTGCCTGATTTGCCAGAAGCAGTTATAGAAAGTTATTTAAAGATTAAAGTGTTAGAACTTATTTTGCTTTTAAATGAAACTTGTGCCAATGAAAATGAAGCTAAAAATAAATACTATTTGAAAGCGCAAACTGAAATTGCTAAAAATGTTCATGATGAGCTTGTTAAAAACCTGTCTAATAATATTACACTTAAGCAGATAGCAGAAAAATATAATATAAGTCAATCAGGGCTTAGCAGTTGCTTTAAAGCAATTTATGGTAAAAGTATCGCAAAATATATAAAGGACTATCGAATAGAATATGCTGCATCTTTGCTTAGAAAAACTGATGAAACTGTTATGAATATATCAGTGACAGTTGGATATGAAAACCAAAGCAAATTTGCAGCAGCTTTTAAGGAAGCAATTGGGGTGAATCCAACAGAATATAGAAAAGGAGATATGACTACGTTTGAAAATTTAACTTTATGAATCTAAATGGTATCTACCCCAATAATAATCTAAATTATTAATTTATAAATGAGTGTTAATCTACGTTAAATTGTAAAATGGTACGTATTATAATCATATTACTTTGAAGAAATTATATAGTAGAAAAGAGGAATTTAAATGAGTAAAAAGAAAGAAGGACTTTCAAGAATGATGGAGTTCGCTGGAAGGCATAAGTTTTTAACTTTGCTGGCATTTATTCTGTCAGCTATAAGTGCTGTTTTAGCATTAGGACCATTTGTCTGCTTATGGTTTGTAGCAAGAGAGATTATTACGTCACTTCCAAAAGCACCTAATGTTAATGAACTTTCATTTTATGGATGGCGCGCTGTATTGCTGTCTGTAATAAGTATGATTATATATTTTATAGCACTTATGTGTTCACATGTTTCTGCATTTAGGATTGCAAGAAACATGAGAATTAAGGCTATTCATCATATAGTAAAACTTCCATTGGGATTTTTTTCAAGCAACAATACTGGGAAGCTCCGAAAGGTTATTGATGATAATGCAGGTTTAACAGAGACATTTTTAGCGCATCAGCTTCCAGATTTAGCAGGAGCGATAGTATCACCAATTGCAATATTTGTTTTACTGTTTATTTTTGATTGGAGACTTGGAGCAGTGTGCCTAATTCCTACAGTAATAGGTGTTCTTTGCTTGAAAAAATTGATGGGGGGAGAGAAAGCAGATTCTATAAAAAAATATCAAAATGCTCTTGAAGAAATGTCCAATGAAGCTGTGGAATATATCAGAGGAATTCCAGTAGTAAAAGTATTTCAACAAACTGTATTTTCTTTTAAGAGTTTCCACGATTCAATTAATAAATATAGTAAATTTGCATCTAGTTATGCTGCTGAGTGTCAGATTCCTATGACTATCTTCACAGTAGCTGTCAATGGGGCTTTCGCATTTTTGATACCAGTTGGTATTCTCGTTATTAAAAATACATCAGATTATAAAGGTTTTTTACTTGATTTTATATTTTATGTATTATTTACACCAGTAAGTGTTAATATGTTAACTAAGATAATGAAGATAATGGAAAACATCATGGTGGCTAAGGAGGCAGTTAAAAGGATTGATGCTATTTTGGATGAAAAGCCTTTAAAAGAGCCAGAAGATCCACAAAAAATAAATGGAAGAAGAGTTTCTTTTGAACATGTTACGTTCACTTATCCAGGAAATACGTCGCCTACAGTAGATGATATAAGTTTTTCTATTAATGAAGGTGAAACTATAGCATTAGTAGGGCCATCTGGTAGTGGAAAAAGTACGGTAGCAGGCTTAATACCACGATTTTTCGATGTTAATAAGGGGAATGTTAAAATAGATGGTGTTGATGTTCGGGATGTTTTAAAAAAGGATTTAATGGACAAAGTTTCCTTCGTATTTCAAAATACAAGGCTCTTAAAAACAAGTATCTTAGAAAATATTAGAATAGCAAAACCAAAAGCAACAATAGATGAGGTACTTGAAGCAGTTAGAGAAGCACAATGCGCAGATATTATAGAAAAGTTTCCAGAAGGCATTAATACGGTAATTGGTGGAAAAGGAATATATTTATCTGGTGGAGAGTGTCAGAGAATAGCTTTGGCTAGGGCTATATTAAAAGATTCACCGATTGTAATATTAGACGAGGCAACAGCATTTGCAGATCCTGAGAATGAGAGTCAAATACAAAAGGCTTTCGAAAAACTTACTAAAGGAAAAACAGTGCTTATGATAGCTCATAGATTATCTACTATATGTGGAGCGGATAAAATCTTAGTTATGTCAGGTGGAAGGATAAAAGAACAAGGAAAGCATGAAGAATTATTAAAAGAGGACGGCATATATGCTCATATGTGGAATGAGTACTGCAGATCTATTTCATGGAAGGTAACAAAGAAATTAGATGAGATTAACGATAGCTATTTCAAGAAAAGTAAGAGGTTAGGTAGAGGTAATGACAAGGAGGTTCTTATATGATTAATATGCTATGTGATAAATTTGCATTGACCAAGCAAGGTGCAAAAGATTTGCTACAAGGAATACTTTTTAGTACACTGGCAGATATTGCTTTAATGATTCCAGTGGGGCTAGTTGTTATGGTTATTAGAGATATGTTAGCTCCAATTACAGATGGTATAAACAGTAATTTACAACTGTCCAAATATATTATAATGATTCTTATAACATTAGTTATATTGTTTGCTGTAAATTGGATGCAATACAAATCTTCATTTATTGCAGTTTATGGTGAAAGTGCTAACAGAAGAATAAACTTAGCTGAAAGACTAAGAAAGCTTCCTTTATCTTTTTTTAGAATGAGGGACTTATCTGATTTAACAAATTCGATTATGGTAGATTGTACAGATTTAGAACATGTATTTTCGCATGCAATACCGCAGTTTATTGGTGCTATTGTATCTACAATACTTGTTGGAATTGGAATGTTGATTTTTGATTGGCGTATTGGAATTGCACTTTTGTGGGTAGCTCCTATATCGTTTTTAATAGTCATTTGCTCTAAGAAACTGCAAAATAAATTTAGCATAAAAAACATCGCTGCGAAACGAAAAGTGGCTGATGGAATACAGGAATGTCTAGAGACTATAAAGGATTTAAAAGCTTATAATCAAGAAAAAGAATATCTTTTAAAGTTAGATGATATTATAGATAATGCTGAAAAGATACAAGTTAGAAATGAGCTTACTACAGGAATTATGGTAGTTAGCGGACAGATGCTTCTAAAAGTTGGCTTTGCCACAGTGATTTTAATAGGTGGAACTCTTCTTGCAAAAGGAAAGACGGATTTATTTATATATTTAGTATTTTTGATTGCAGCTTCAAGATTTTATGACCCAATTTGTGATTCATTAATGAATCTTGCAGATATATTTTCATCAAGCCTTAAAATAGAAAGAATGAAGAAGATGCAAGATCATCCAGTTCAACTTGGATCAGAGATATACAAAACAAATGGATATGATATAATTTTCAATCATGTAGCATTTTCGTATGATAAGAAAAATAACGAAAAAGTTTTAAAAGACGTATCTTTTACTGCGAAGCAGGGACAAATAACTGCTTTAGTAGGTTTATCAGGAGGCGGAAAAAGTACAGTAGCAAAGTTAGCAGCAAGATTTTGGGATGTTAATGAAGGAAGCATAACTCTTGGGGGAGTAAATATAAATTCTGTGGATCCAGAAGTACTTCTTAAAAATTATTCTATAGTATTTCAAGATGTAATACTATTTAATGATACAATTATGAATAATATTCGTTTGGGGAAACGTAATGCAATAGACAAAGAAGTAATAGCGGCAGCTAAGTCAGCATGCTGTGATGAGTTTATAAAAAGGATGCCAGATGGATATAATACGGTGATAGGAGAAAATGGTTCAACTTTATCAGGAGGAGAGCGTCAAAGAATTTCTATTGCAAGAGCCTTGTTAAAAAATGCTCCTGTAATTTTATTAGATGAAGCAACAGCCTCTCTTGATGTTGAAAATGAGACAAAGATACAAGAGGCACTTTCAAACCTTATTAAAGATAAAACAGTACTTGTTATTGCTCATAGAATGCGAACAATATCAGGCGCAGATAAGATAGTTGTATTAAACGATGGGTATGTAGCAGAGCAAGGAACCCCATCAGAATTATTAAAACAAAATAGAATTTATGCAAAGATGGTAGAATTGCAGCAGGAAAGTTCAAAGTGGAAGATAAAATAAAATTCTTTTAAGGTAGTCATTAATATGGATATCCATGATAGTTTACCGAAATCATAAATATATTTATGATTTCTAGTGAAGATATAGACTTAAGGTTTCAGCAACTTTGTAAATATGTTCATGATTAGTTTATCTATATAGCATAGGACAAATGTATTTTTAAAAGGAATATAATTTTTAGATGATTTAATTTTATAGTCAATATTAGATTTAATGAGAATCATTGCAGAACATAGTTAAATAGAGCATATTCTGAAGAATAAATATTCTTAAGAATTTTAGAATGTATATTCTCGACTAGATGATAAATTAATAATTTACTTAAGTAATCAAGGGGAATCGAGCTGTAACAGGTAAGATTCTCTTTCTTTTTTATTTTCTAGGAGTCTATATTGAAGTGAAATCAATAGATATTGTAACGAGTATAAATTACGAAAAAGAAGGAACTAGATGGTTACATCTCAAGAGAAAATATATTTGAATTCAAAATTCTTCTCATATGGTTCAAAAAAGTAGATTCAAAAAATATGCGAGGCTAGTTATAAAATCAGATGAAATATGTTAAGCTTTTTGATATACTTAAAAATAGAAAAAATTATCTAGGTTTCTTTAAAATGTATTTGATTTTTATTAATCAGATTTGAGAGGAAGTTTTATCATGGGAGAATTATCAAATCTACCTAATATCGGCAAAGAAGTGGAAAGGCAATTGAATCAAGTAGGGATATTTACCTATGATGAATTAAAAGCAATTGGAGCAGAGCAGGCATGGCTCAAGATACAAGAAATTGATCCTTCTGCATGTATCCATAGGTTGCTGGCACTGGAAGGTGCAATTCATGGTATTAAGAAAACAGAGCTATCACAGAAACGTAAAGAAGATTTAAAAGATTTTTATAATTGGAATAAAGGAAAGTAGTAATTTATAAGAGGAGAATAAAAAAATGGTTTTATTAGTAGTTGATACACAAAAATTAATAACAAACGATAAATTATATAACTTTAATGCATTTGTATCGAATGTAGAGAAAATAATTAGTGAAGCAAGGAAAAACGATATTAAAATAATATATATACGTCATGATGATGGACCTGGGAGCGAGTTAACAAAAGGAACTGACGGATTTGAAGTATATGAAAAATTTCAACCAGTTAATGACGAAAAGATATTTGATAAAAAAGTAAACAGCGCGTTTAAAGGGACAGGCTTATTAGAATATTTAATGGATAAAGACGAAAAAGATATAATAATTGTAGGAATTCAAACAGATCTATGTGTTGACGCAACTATAAAATGTGGATTTGAGCATGGCTTCAATATGATAGTTCCTGCTTATGCAAATACAACAGTTGATAATAAATTTATGTCAGCAGAAAATAGTTATAAATATCACAATGAATTTATATGGAATGGAAGATATGCAGAATGTATCTCAATTGATGAAGCTATTAGAAGAATGAGTTAAATAAGGTGTAAATATTTTTTACAAGGAGAAATTATAAAATGAAATCCAATAATATATATGTTATCCATGGTTATACATCTTCAAGTAAATCAGAGTGGTTTCCATGGTTGAAAGAACAGTTTAAAGATAGCTCTATTAAGGTTAATGTTCCGGATATGCCTGATTCTGAAGATCCACATCTTGAACCTTGGATTAATCATCTTCATAAATGTATTATGGATATTGATAAAAATACGATATTAATTGGTCACAGCCTTGGATGTATCACAGCACTGCGCTATATTCTAGAGAAAAACATAAAAATAAAAGGTGCAATACTTATCTCAGGTTTCATGAATAAAAATCCTATGGATGAACAAACAGAAGGTCTTCAAGAATTTGTAGATAGTCTACTTGATGTTGCAAGAATAAAAAGTCTAATTCCAAAGAGAATAGCTATTACTGCAATAGACGATGACATTGTGCCAACAGAGGCAACGCAAAAACTAGCAGAAGAGTTAGACGCAAATCTTATTATTCTTGAATCAGGAAAGCATTTTATCGCGCGTGATGGGTATACTAAATTTCCTGTTTTGTTAAGTGAGATTAAGAAATTAATTGGCACATAGAATATACCTTATTAGAAAGAAGAAACATTTTTATGCAGCAGGCATTGAAAATGAGTTGTTAAAAGCTCTTAATTGTAGGTTGTTCAACTAATGCTTGTCACAATGAAATTGGGAGCAAGCTTTAGTTGGTAAACCTGCAATTTAGAACTTTCAACGAAATTTTCATAGTCCTGTGAAATAACAATGTTTCTTCTTCCTGTAAAGTATTGCATAAGTTCAGGTATTAGTTGAGTTATCTATAGTTACAGATATTTATTGAATCATTTAACCATTATCGTATATAATTCACTACATTTAATTTTCTCTTAGGAGCAATTAATTCTTTGTTTAATGACTTATATCCTAGAGCGACACCATAATAGGCTTCATATCCTTCTGGAATACCGAGTTTTTTTGCTTCATCTTCTAATTTTAAGAAAAACGTTATGAGGCCAATCCAAACAGAACCAATGTTTAAGCTTTCTGCTGCTAAAAGCATATTTTGTATCGCTGCGGAGCAATCAACTTTAGGGGAAAGTGCATTTTTATTACCAGATACAATTATTAAGGTTGGAGCATCGTATATTAAATTTACTTTGGGGTTTGATCCCATATTTTTGATCCAACTGATTTCTGATTGAGCCATTAACTCTTTTGATTTATCATTGATATGTTTTAATATTTCTTTGTTTTGAATAACAGTAAAATGCCATGGCTGATCATTATGACCAGAAGGTGCATATATCCCAGATTCAATGATTAGATCTAAATCTTCTTGTTTTATTTGTGTAGGTAAATATGTTCTTACACTTCTCCTATTTCTTATAGCTTTCAAAACTTCATTCATATAATATCTTCCTTCCTTATTGGTTTTATAAAATAATAGCATTAATAGAATTATCATAAAAGTACGCACAAATTTGATATGTGATATCAAAAATGATACCATTAAGGTAATTAAATAGAAGATAGATTGTTACAAAAATGTGTTAGGAGAATAAATTAATGTCAAAATCAATTGATTTAGAATCGAATTGCCCGATGAATTTAACTATAAATATACTTAGAGGGAAGTGGAAAATAGCAATTCTTTGGCATTTGTCAAGAGGAACTATTAGATTCAATGAATTACAACGGTTATTAACTAATATTACTCAGAAAACACTGACAATGCAGTTAAGAGAATTAGAAAGAGATGGGATAATTTACAGAGAAGTTTATCCAGAATCACCACCAAGGGTAGAATATGGACTTACAAGCATTGGAGAAAGCATGGCGCCTATTTTAAGTGCAATGTGTGACTGGGGAAAAGGCTATAAAAAATTAATAAATGAAGATAATAGTGTTAGCTTATTATAGCAAATTCATATATTGGTTAATGGAAGATGCTTTTTTACTTATATGGCGAATACAATTATTTTAATGATGTAAATTTTGATTATATTAGTTTAAATGGAAGGGGAAATTAAATGGCAGAATATATAATAGCTGTAGATGAGTTTGATAAAGAAATAGGATCAATTGAAAAAATGGAGGCTCACCGTAAAGGAACATTACATAGAGCTTTTTCTATATTAGTATTTAATTCTAAAAATCAATTGTTATTACAGAAAAGAAATTTGGAAAAGTATCATTCACCCGGTCTATGGACAAATACATGCTGTAGTCACCCTAAATACGGTGAAAATTTACAGGATGCGATTTATAGAAGGCTTAAGGAAGAAATGGGTTTTACATGTGAACTTGAAGAAGTATTTAGTTTTATTTATAAAGTAAAACTTGAAGATAATCTTTTTGAAAATGAATATGATCATGTATTCATTGGGAAATATGATGGAGAAATAATTGTAAACAAAGATGAAGTAGATGATTTTAAGTGGGTTGATATTAATGAAGTTAAGAAGGACATTATAGAAAGGTCAGAAGCATATACTTATTGGTTCAAGTATTTAGTTAATAAGGCAGAAAACAAAATATTTAAATAAGTAAGAATTTCGTCTAAATAAAGATTTGGAAATTAATTGTTTTTCAATCAATAGACCAGCAGTAATACCTATCCCAATACCTTCAACAACAAGTCTTAATCTAAAACTATGCCAATGAAATAAAGTTTTATAGGTATTTGTTTTATGTTTTAATTCCATTATTATGCCTCAAATATTGTCGTGTCTCAAAAGTATATAGTATTAAAGTATTTAATACTACAACGTATATTATGTTAGCATATATATATCAATATGTTAATAGGAAAACCTTATTTATGGATTTTGTTATATATATTGGATATATATTGTAGATTGTTAAACTAATGCTTGTCACAATGAAAATGGGAGCAAGCATTAGTGGTGCAAGCTGCAATTTAGCATTTCAGCGATATTTTTATAGCTTTTTGGAATCAAAATATTTATGATTTCGGTGGATTATTGCATAAGTCTAAGTTATAAATATCAATATAATTCTTCAATAGGGAAAAATATTTAATACAAGCTATCAGTACTATTTTTGCTAGTATTTTAATAGATTATAATTTGTCATAATGGTTAATATATTAATGCCAAACAAAATTTATATTAATTAAGGGAGGTTGATGTATATGTCATCAAATAACAGTGGAAGAAATAGAACATTAGTACCAGAAGCAAAGGCAGGATTAAACAGATTAAAAACTGAGGTTGCTTCAGAAGTTGGATTAAGTGATTATGAAAACATCGATAAAGGAAGCCTTTCTTCAAGACAAAATGGATATGTTGGCGGTTATATGGTAAAACATATGATTCAAGATTACGAACAAGGTCTTAAGTAATAACTATAAGACTAAGGTCGTGAAAATAACTCTTTAGAAATTTAATAAGATTACGAAAAGCCAGTAGAACTATTTATATAATTAATTGTTCTACTGGCTTTTTTGTGATTTTAAAGTTATTAATATATCAAAGACTTCTGTTTATTATTTTATTAATAATGGTATAGATGATATAATAAATTAAATGTATTCTATTTGAAGAATTTATATTTTATATGCATTATGGAAATTCCATACATGTTATAAGAGTTTATATTTACGGAGGAAGAATCAATGCCACTTAATAGTAAAAGAAATCAAGAAGCATCTATTACTATTTCAAATAAGATAGTAATTAAAGTAAGCGAAGAATTTGTTGATTTAACAGGGTATTACAAAGAGGAACTATTAGGAAAATCATATAAAGAACTGAGTAAAATATTGAAATCTGATTTTTGTGATGAATTTGGAAGTGTTAGTGATGAAATAGATATCTACATATTCACTAAGTCACTTGAGCCAAGAGAAGTGATTATTTCTAAGAAGATAGATCACGAGAAAATGAATATATTATATTTCTTCTATGAAAAAGAGAATTCCCGTATTGAAAATAAATTTTTATATGCAGAACAGTTATGTTTGGATAATAGATATGGGATTGGAATTTATTCAGCGCCAGATTTAACTTTATTAAAAGCTAATGAAAAATACATTTATTATATGGATGAACCATTTAATAGGAAAGAGAATTGCATTGGTAAATCAATAGAAGAAATAGCTAAAGATTTTAAGGAAGATAAAATAAGGGAAAAATGGATAAGTGTTATAAAAACAGGTAAGACGGGCTATGTAAAAGATTTTATGAGTGATAGACATGGAACGGGAGCAACATATTTTGATTCAGCAATAGTACCAATATATGAAGATGGGAAAGTAAAATATTATATTGAGAATCGTATTGATGTAACAGATAGAATAAGAAATAAAATGGTTATTAAAGCTCAAGCTGCTGAAATTGAGAGAAGGGATAAAAAAATCGAGGCAATAATGGATTTAGCAGATGAGCAGATAAGCATCTTTGATAAAAGTGGAAGGTTAATTAAAATAAGCAAAGTTATTTTGGAATTATTTCAAGCAAATAAAATAAGCAATATAAATGATATAAAAGATGAAATAATAATTTTTGATGTAAATAAAAATAAAATTGAATTTGAAGAGAGTAAGTTTAGTTATATAGAAAAAGGAAAGGAAATAAATAATTATAGAGTAATAATAGGAACTAGAAATTTAGAGAAACATGTTGTTATTAGTGGCAAGCCTATATTTGATAGAAAAGGAAATTTTGAAAGATATGTTTTAATAATTGACGATATAACGGAAAAGGTACAAGCAAAAATTATAGAAGAGCAAAAGAATAAATTAGAAGCTATAATTAGAAATATGTCCGAGGGATTGTTTACAATTGACAAAGAAGGTAATATTAATATTCTAAATTCCAGTGCAAAAGATTTTTTTTATAATATTGAATTAGCAAACAAAATCAGTGAAAATTTGTTAAAAGTGAAATTCTACGATTCCAATGATAATATAATCAAACCAGAAAATTTGCCTAGCTATCGAGTACTAAAAGGTGAAAAGATTAATGAATATAGAATGACGCTTAAGAGAAAGGGATTAGAATATCACTTTAATGTAAGTGGCAGTCCTCTATATGATGAAGATGGAGATATAGTAAAGGCGCTATTGTGCACTCGAAATGTTACTGAACAGGTTAATAGTAATACAATTATAAAGATGCAAAAAAAGCAATTAGAAGCTGTCATTGAAAATATTTCTGATGCAATTTATATTGCAGATAAGGAAGGTAAAATAATTTTGATGAATGCAGAAGGAAGAGGTCTTCTTTCTGATTATTATGCTGTAAAGAATGCAGAAGATTTTAACATAACTAAGCAAGCTTTTGATACATCAGGGAATGAAATCCATGTAGAGAATTTGTCTTTAAAATGCGCATTACGAGGCGAAAAAATAAAAAATAGAACAATCATAATTAAGCGTTCAGATAAAGAACTAACTATTAGAGTAAATTCTACTCCTATATATGACACAAGTGGAAATTTAATTATGGCTTTAGCTTGTTATCATGATATTACAGATCTAGCTGAAAAAGAAAAAATCATTGTTGAAAAATATAGGCAATTGGAAGTATTAAAGGAAGAAGCTGAAATTGCTAATAAAATAAAGTCGTTATTCTTAGACAATATGAGCCATGAAATACGGACTCCGATGAATGGCATTTTTGGAACAATTCAGCTTCTTGAAAAAACACCTATGAGTGAGGAGCAAAGTAAGTATATAACACTGCTAAAAAACTCTGGAAATAAACTATTAACAATTATAAATAATATTTTAGATATTTCAAAAATAGAGGCCGGTATACATAAATTAAATGATGGTAAATTTGCTTTGAAAAAGATAACAGATGATATTTATACAAATCTCTTGGAATCAGGAAATTCTAAAGGATTAGAGATAAGATATTATTTTGACCCAAATGCAGAATTTATAGCAATTGGAGATGAACTAAAGTTAAAACAAATATTAGATAATTTAATTAGTAATGCGGTAAAATTTACTGAAAAAGGATATATATCCTTTAGGGTAACAAAAGTATCGTCAGATAATGACTATGTAAAAATTAAATTTACAATAGCAGATACGGGGATAGGAATAGACGAAAGATTTAAGAGTAAAATTTTTGGCATATTTAGTCAAGGTGATATATCTGTAAATAAAAAATATACAGGAACTGGTCTAGGATTATCTATATCTAAGCAACTTGCTATGATGATGAATGGGAATATAAGCTTTGAAAGCACACTAGGAGAAGGGTCTACATTTACGTTTACATGTAGTTTTAAAAAAAGTGATTATTATGAAAAGAATATAGAGGTAATGAACGATAATAAAATTAGCGAAGATGATAATATAAATAATTTATGGATGAATAAATCCATCCTTTGCATTGAAACTAATTCAATTGATAAAGAAGTTATGGAGAGTATAGTGGAGAGAAAAGGCTGTAAATATATCCATGCGCATAATATAAGCGAGGCCTTGAAAATCCTAAATTGTAACTATGTAGACTTAATATTGCTAGATATGAAATTAAATAAATTAGAAGATTTTGAAAAAATTAAGGAAATGAGAATATCAAGAGTAAAAGGAAAAAATATTCCTATAATCGGAATGTCTTCATATACCATTATGGAAAATAGAGAGATACTTATGAATCTAGGAATTGATCATTGCATATCAAAACCATTTAATGTTGAAGAAATTTATAACATCTTCGAAATCTATTTATGAGAATGAAAGAGTGTGTTATAAAAATAATAAGGGGATGGTGTAAATTATGGTTAGCTCAGTATTAGAGGGAATATCATATTTAAATAATATTAATAACATAATATCTATATACGAACCATTAACTGATTCAAATCAAGTTATTTATGATTTCAGTGTTAAATTTATAAATGAAAGTTTCAGAAAGGAATTTGACTGTGAAAACTTAACCCATAACTGTGTTGATGAAATTAAGATGTATTTAAGAGAGTATTTATTTAGTTATTTAAAAAGAATTGATAACAATATTTATACATTAGTCATTAGAGATACTGTTTATGAAGTTAGTTTCAGTAAATTTGCTGAAAAGTATATATTTTGCACATTCATAAAAAGTAAAGGCATATTATCAAATGAAAAGTTGTTTATAGAAGGAAGAGATTTTATAGATAATGCATTAGAGAGTATTCTTGTAGTAAGCAGAATTGGGGAAATACTTTATGGAAATAAAAAGGCTATTGAAATGTATGGGTATTCTTTTGATGAACTTGTAAATTTAAATATCTTTACCCTTAGAAATGAGGATAGCAGGGAATTCACCCAAGATCAATTAAATAAAGCTTTAGATAGGGGAATAAAGTTTAAAAGTTATCATCACAAAAAAGATGGGACAAGATTTCCGGTTGAAGTAAGGTCCGTTTGTAGTAATAAGAAATCAAGAGATGTGGCAGTCAGTATTATAAGAGATATTTCGGATATGGAAAGGCTATTTAAAGATTCAAAGATATTTTCAATATCTTTAGATATACTTGATGATCCATTTGTGATTTTTGACAAAGAAATGAATATATCTCGATGGAGTAAAGGCGCTGAGACAAAGTTTGGATTTAAGGAAGCGGACATAATAGGAAATGATATGAGACGGCTAATTCCAAAAGATAAATTAAATGAATCACAACAACTAATAAATACAATTACTAAAGGAGCGGTAATTAAAGATTATGAAACCGTTAGAATAGACAAGGAGGGAAACCTGGTTAATGTCTTAATGTCAGCATCTCCGATTTATGATGATAATAATCTCTTTTCCGGAGTAGTAGCAATGTATAAAGATATTACAGACAGGAAACTAATAGAAAAGGATCTGCGGGAAAAGTGTGAACAATTAGAATTGTTAAAACAGAAAGCAGAGGAAGCTAATAAAGCGAAATAAATTTTTTTGGCTAATATAAGCCATGAAATAAGAACTCCAATGAATGGAATTACGGCGGCTATACAGTTATTAAAGTTAGAAGATATTAATGAAAAGCAAAAAAAATATATTAGAATATTAAATGATTCAGCAAATACTGTGCTTAGGCTTATTAATAATTTATTAGATATGTCAAAAATAGAGTCAGGTACATTTAGAATTAATAGGGAACCGTTTAATTTAAAAGAGACTATAAATAGTATTTATAATAGCCTTTTAGTCACTGGAAATTCTAAGGGCTTAGAAGTAAGTTACTATTTAGACCATAACATAGATTTTGAAGTTATTGGTGATGAGCTTAGGTTAAAGGAGATATTATCCAATCTAATTAGCAATGCAGTAAAGTTTACAGATGACGGATATATATCATTTAGAGTAAGTATGATTTCAGAAGATAGTGATAGTGAAAAAATTCAATTTACGATTAAGGACTCAGGGATTGGTATAGATGATGAGTTCAAAGATAAGATATTTAATAATTTTACTCAAGGAAATATATCATCAATGAAAAAGTATATGGGAACAGGATTGGGGTTATCAATTTCAAAACAGTTTGCTAATTTGATGAATGGAGAAATAAGTTTTGAAAGCTCTTTTGGTAAGGGCTCAACATTTATTTTCACATGTGAATTCAAAAAAACAAATGATAAAAAACAAGTTATGGAAAGAAAAAATATTGAAAGTGATAAGCTTAATCAACATAATGATCGAGAGGATAAAGTTATCTTATATGTTGAAGATAACTTAATAAGCCAAGAAGTAATGGAAAACATAATTAGGAGTAACGGGTATAAATATATTTCAGCATATAATGGAAATGAGGCTATAAATATATTAAAAAACAATAAAGTTGATTTAATATTAATGGATATACAGATGCCAGAACTAAATGGTTTTGAAACAACACAGGCTATAAGAGTTGAGGAATTAGAAGGAAAACATATACCAATAATTGCAATAACTGCATATGCTATGCGGGAAGATAAAGAAAAATGCATAAAGGCAAAAATGGATGATTACATATCTAAACCATTTGAAATTGAAAATTTGTTAAATATTATAGAATTCAACTTAAGAACATAGAGGCTTATAAGGCAGCACTAATAATTGGTGCTGCTTTTTTTACTCTTTATAAATTTATATTTAATCTGGGCCGTGAATAAATCAAGGAAAAAATTAATTAAGAAGGTTGAGATCTATAAAGAAAATATAATTGTTAGATATATGTATTTGAATAGTGATATGATTACATTCCTAAAGAAATAGTTTTCATTCAAAATGAGTCGAATTATGAGTAAAAATAGAGTACAAAATAAATTGAATGGGGAAAAATACAGTGATATGATTTATGTAACGAACGTTATATATATAATTTTGTAATTTATGAGAATAATAACAAAGTTATTAAAAAACTTTCAGTAAATTTGTAAATGGAGGTAAGTATTTTGGAAAATTCAACAAGAGATAAAATATTTTATACTTCTTTTAGACTTTTTCTGGAGAACGGATATGAGGCTACTAATATTAGAGATATTTGTAAGGAAGTTGGAGTTAAAGCATCAACAATATATTTTTACTATAAGTCAAAGCAGGATCTGTTTTTCTATATTTATGATTATATTTATAAAGATTATATTGATTACATGGAGAGTATTGAGACAATGGACAAGAATATGCCTCTTAAGGAAAAGCTTTATACTTTATTAAAAAAGAAGATAGAGTATTATATATTAGATATATCCAAGAGAAAGTTTATTCTTAGATGCCACATGTTTCCACCAGAAGAGATAGCAAATGTAATACGAGAAAAATATAAATTCTATATAGCTGAAGAAAACAAAATCATTCTTGATATCATGGGTAATCCTCAATATAATGATAAATTTATAACTAAAAATATAAATAGTTATTTGATTAAATGTAAAAAGCTTGAGGATTATTTACTTTATGAAATGATAACATCAAATATAAGAATAAACGATAAAGTTGTTTCAAAGCTATGGGATATATTTTTTGAATTAACGTAACAAGAAGAACAATTCTAAAAGAGGTTTTAAGAAGTACATATGAATTTAATAAGCAAGTTTTAGGGGAATTGAGAGAATTTTAAATTTAAAAGGGAGGGAATCTTATGGAAGTAATAGACCAAGTAAAAGAAAGGCTATCTATTTTTAAAAAATTATATGATGTTATAAGAATAGTGGATCCAATAAATAAAAAAGCGGCTCTTGTTAAGGACAATGAGCTACAAGGGCTAAATGGCACATGTTATTTGTTGTGGAAGAAACATACATTTTGTGAAAACTGTATTTCTATGCGAGCATATAACAACAATGATACATTTGTAAAAATAGAGTATGATAAAGAAAAAATTGTCTTAATCACAGCAACACCAGTAGAATTAAATGGCAGGACATATATTGTGGAAATATTAAAGGATATTACCAATATCGGAAGTGTATTTCATAAGATGACTGAGGATTCTGACTTTGTGGAAGAATTAATTATCTCAATGAATGAAAAGGTAATTAAAGATGAATTGACAGGATTATATAATAGAAGGTATATAAATGAGAGACTCCCTGTAGATATTAACTACATGAAAATTAGTAAAATGCCTTTATCGATAATTATGGCAGATATAGATTTCTTTAAAAAAGTAAATGATCAATATGGTCACATTATAGGTGATAAAATACTGATTGATTTTTCAGATCTAATATTGAAATCGGTCCGAGGTAAGTCAGACTGGGTAGGTAGATTTGGTGGAGAAGAATTTATTATAATATTAAATTATACTGAGGCTAAAGGTGCGTATAAAGTTGCTGAGAAGATACGAAAAGTATTAGAAAATACATCTTTTAATTATGATGGTATTGAGATAAAAATAACAGCAAGTTTTGGCGTGTACGAAGCTTCTGATGAAGATGTGAATATTTATGATTTATTATCAAAAGTAGATAAGAATCTCTATAAAGCCAAAGCTAGTGGAAGAAATAGGACAATTGTAAATCAAGAAAGTATGTATGAATTTGATTCAGCGAATATTAAAGAAAAAACAATCAAATTATCAGAGTTAAATCAAAATATAAGTGCTGTAAGAGAAATTCTGAATGAAGTTTGCTGCACACTTGATGGAAACGTAGATATAGATAATGGATTAACTATAAGCCAGCATTTAGATGATCTGATAGTAGAGTATATGAAAGAATTGAACAACCATAAAGAAGGTTATAATCATGAAAGATAATCAAATGAACTTATTTTTAAGGAGAGCAAAGAAATCTGTTATGGAGATAGAAAAAAGTGATTTGGATTATGAAGAAATATTAAAAAAATATAAACAAGCAATAGATGAAGCTAATATAGCAGTTTGGGAATGGAATATAAAGGAAGACAGTTTCTTTATTTCTGATGCATGGGAAGAAATTGCTGGTTATAACTCAAAAGATTTTAGCAGTTTAATTGATTGTATTGAGAAAGTAGCTATAAGTAAAGATAGAGAGGATGCATTGACTGATTTAAATTTTTTTGTTGCAGATAAAGTGACCTTATATGTGAGCGAGTTTAGAATTATTACTAAAGATAATAAATTGAAGTGGGTATTGTTTAAAGGAAATGGCATAAAAGAGAAAGATGAAGGTGTAACTCGTATATTTGGATTGGTAAATGATATAACTGAAGAAAAGGAAAGAGAAAAAGGAATTGCAGATAATTTGTATCATGATTCTCTTACAAATCTTCCTAATAGGGATATGTTTCTAATGGATATAAAAAATATCTTAGATAAAAATATTCAACTGAATCAGGAAGGAGCTATAATTTTCATAGACCTAGATAATTTTAAATCGATTAATGATACCTTAGGACACGACTATGGTGATCTTATGTTAAAAGTATTCTCACAATTATTACATGTGTGTATAAAGGACTACGGGAAGTTGTACAGAGTCGGCGGTGATGAGTTTATTGTAATTATAGAAAAAATTAATTCTATAGAAAAAGTAAAAGATATGTGTAATACAATTTTAAAATATTGCAGGAATCCATTCGAACTTAATGAAAACCATCTGTATATTACAACAAGCATGGGAATATCAATTTTCCCAAGAGACAGCAATAATATGAATGATCTACTAAAATTTGCAGATCTAGCAATGTATAAGTCTAAAGCAGATGGAAAAAACACATACACCTTTTTCGAACAAGCTCTAAGTAGGTTATATACAAGAAGAATAATAATTGAAAATGAATTAAAAGAAGCAATTAAGAAAAATGAATTTTCCATTGTGTATCAACCGCAAATTGATGCATTAGATAATAAGGTAGTTGCATTTGAAGCGTTATTGAGATGGAATAGTAAAAAGCTCGGTTTTGTATCTCCAGTTGAATTTATACCAATAGCTGAAAGGATTGGAATAATTGTAGATATAGGGGATTGGGTATTTGGGAAAGCATGCCGTAAAATTAGAGAGCTTAAGGAGAGGAAATATGAATTTAATAATATCTGTATAAATGTTTCACCTGTTCAAATAAAAGAAAGAGATTTTAAAGACAAAATAATAAAAACTTGTGAAGAAAATAAAATTCCTCTAAGTTTAATTGAAATAGAAATAACCGAAAGTACTTTAATTGAATTAGATGATGAGAAAATTGCTGATTTACATGAACTAATAAAAAAAGGTATAAATATTTCAATTGATGACTTTGGAACTGGATATTCATCTCTAAGTTATTTAACAATCCTACCTATAAATACTTTGAAAATAGATAAATCTTTTATCGATAATATTGGGAACGATAAGAACAGAGCAGTAATAGAGTGTATTTTGAGCTTATCGAAAAGTTTAAAGTATAAGGTTATAGCAGAAGGGGTTGAAGTTAAAGAGCAACTTAATGAATTAATGAATTTAGGATGTAATATAATTCAGGGATATTATTTCAGTAAACCAGTTTGTGAAGAGGAACTTGAGAAAATGCTAAAAAATGATTAAATGAACTATTAAGCCTGCTTATGCTATACTAACGACAATTATATTTTATGCTATCTTATTCGTTTGTTATTTAATTTACGGAATTTAAGGAGGGGTGATAGATGAGTAGTGAAACCAATGAAAATATTAATAAAAAAAAGTATAATTATTTGCAAATATATGAAGCTGCTATACGTAATGCTAATGACATAATAATTTTGTTTTCAAGTCAAGGTAATATATTGGAAGTTAATAGAAAGGCAGTGGATACTTATGGCTATACTGAAGCAGAACTACTTTCTAAGAATATATTTGAATTAAGAAATAGAGAAAGAATCGAACTTGCAATCATGCAGTTTGAAAAAGCTAAATCGGGTGATGTTGAGTTTGAAACTATTCACTTTAAAAGTGATGGTACTAGTTTTCCAGTAGAAGTCAAATCAATAGGAATAGAAATTAGTAATGATAGATTTGTTTTAAGTATAATAAGAGATATATCAAACCGAATGAAAAGTGAAGCAGAAATTAGGGGATTAGCTTCTTTAGTTGAAAATACTGAGGACGCAATTATAGGAAAAACTTTAGATGGAATTATAACAAGTTGGAATATAGGTGCTGAAAATATCTATGGATACAAAAAAGAAGAGGTGATTGGAAAGCACATATCTATCATAATTCCTGATGAGAAAATTAATGATTTTTATGAAATAATTAAAAAGATAAAAAATGGAGAAAGAATTAGGGGATTCGAATCTAAGAGAAGAAAGAAAAATGGTCAGTTAATTGATGTTTCAATAACAGTTTCACCTATTTACGACTTTGAAGGAAATTTAATTGGAGCATCTAATATCACTAGAGATATAACAGAAAATAAAAAAGTGGAAAAAGAGTTAAGAGATAAATATGAAGAGATATCAGCTCTATATGAAGAACTTATAGCAATAGAGGAAGAGCTAAGAAGTAATTATCAGGAATTAGAAAAAGCAAAGGAAGAAGCGGATAAAGCAAACAAAGCTAAAAGTGAATTTCTTGCAAATATTAGCCATGAAATAAGAACTCCTATGAATGGAATAATAGGAATTATAGACTTATTGAAGGTAACTGAACTTAATAATAATCAAAAAGAATATTTAGACATGCTCAGTAATTCATCAAGATTGTTACTAGGAATATTAAATACCATTTTAGATATTTCTAAAATAGAGTCAGGGAAATTTGAACTTACATTAAAGCCGTTTAATATGAAAAAAACTCTAGATAGGATTACTAAAGAGTTATCTATAGCATGCAGTAAAAAAAACTTAGAAGTATTTTACTATATTGATCCATATATAAACTTTGATTTAATAGGAGATGAAATTAGATTAAATCAAGTACTTATAAATATTATTAATAATGCTATTAAATTCACTGAAATGGGTCAAATAATGTTTAAGGTAAGGAAATTAAATACTACAAATAATAAGCTAACATTAGAATTTTCAGTGAAAGATACAGGTATTGGGATTAAAGAAGAATTTAAAAATGATATCTTTAAAAAATTTGTCCAACAAGATATGACTTACACTAAAAAATATGATGGAACGGGGCTAGGGCTTGCTATTTCAAAAGATATTGCAAAGCTAATGAATGGGGATATATGGTTTGAAAGTATTGAAAATAAAGGAAGCACCTTTTATTTTACAGCAGAATTTTTATTGAATTATGCAGAGGATATAAATAATGATAATTTAAATGCAGAAAATACTCGGATAGCATCAAGTAAAAATAAAAAGATATTATTAGTTGAAGATAACGAAATAAATATTAAGATAACTTGTGAAATGCTAAATAGATTGGGATATGAATATGAGTATGTATATGATGGGAAGCAGGCGTTAGAAAAGCTAAAAGAAAATACATTTGATTTAATACTCATGGATATTCAAATGCCAGAATTAAATGGATACGATGCCACTAGAATAATTAGAGAAAAAGAAATAAAGACAAAAGAACATGTTAATATAATAGCTATGACAGCTTATTCTATGAATGGAGACAGAGAACGATGTATTGAAATTGGAATGGATGACTATATTTCTAAACCATTTGATATGAATACATTAAGGAATGTTATCTTAAGATTTATATAATATTTATGAAAGAGAAATAATGGCATTCGATTTATAATTTAATCAGCGATTAATGAAAACATTGCTTTCGATGAGTAAATCGTGATATATTTTTAAATATGTTATAGTCAATTATAAATAGGAGTTTGAAGGAGAATTTTAATGAGTAATTCTATTTTAATTGCAGTAGGTGCTGCTATTGGATGTGCTTTGGTTGCTATAAGCAAAAGAGATAGGAAAAAATGAATTTTAAATCTAATGGTAAGTTTTATATATAGTAGTTTGTAGAATGCTGTTTGGGCAACGTATTTAAGTTAAGAAAATAGTGAGTCTACTTATAAAGTATACTCGCTATTTTTAAATTCTTTAGACTGCTTATGAACTACTAACTGGACCTGTATATGGCTTATAAGACTCTGGAATCGTAATTACTCCATTATCTAGTTTGTAAGGTGTATTTGCTATAGGGGGTTCATTGTTAATTAAATTCATTCCAATATTATAAAAGGCTTCAGCTACCATTTTCGTATCTTGAATAAGGGTGCCAGTCATTAATCCTTTGTCTATTAAATTTTTGGCTTCTTCCAGACCATCAATTCC
This sequence comes from Clostridium sp. YIM B02569, assembly GCF_022320765.1. Taxonomy (NCBI): domain Bacteria; kingdom Bacillati; phylum Bacillota; class Clostridia; order Eubacteriales; family Clostridiaceae; genus Clostridium; species Clostridium sp. YIM B02569. The sequence goes on from NZ_JAKJJX010000018.1 coordinate 61,944, forward strand.
AACAACGGCTATATTCTTATTTTTGTTCCCTTTGTTATATCCATATTTTTGTAGTGCTTCAATAGCGCCTAAAGCCATTGCATCATTATTAGCAATTATTGCTTCAATTCTACCATCATATTTGAGAAATAGATTATCAACTGAAGTTTTAGCTAATTCTCTAAACCAATTGGCATTTACTAGAGCAAGCTGTTCTGTTTGTATCCCGGCTCCATTAATTGTTGAAATAACATCATTTGTTCTTTCAATAGCATATGGGTTATTAGCTTCACCTTTTAGCAAAATGTATTGCAAAATATTATCATTATTCTTGTCTAAAAATTTCTTATCAGTATTCCATTTATCTACAAGAATTTTACCTTGCAAAACACCTTCGTGGCTTGAAGTTGAATACAGAAAAACAGCTTTACTGTAAAGTTTGGAAACTTTTGATACAACTTCGGGAATAACTTCCATAAAAATAATTGGAACATTTTTTAGATTAAGCATGATGTTTTTTATGGTTTCTTCTTTTGTATCAGCTAGTTTCAATATAAATAAATCAATACTACTCTTGCGAAGAGAATCTATTGTTTCGTTTTGTACAGCTATATTATTTTTTCCATCATAAAAAGTAAAGTGGACTTTATCTTTATTTTGATTTTCAATATTCTCCAAACTCTTTTTAATTTCTAACATATAGGGATCATCAAAACTATATAGTAATACTGCAACATTAGCTACTTTACTATTGCTAACATTTAAACTTGAACTAGCAAATGTATTAACTTGAGCTATATTTATTAGTATGAATATAATTAACACAATTTGAATGAATACTATTATTTTTTGAAATGTCTTCATCAAATGATCCTCCAACTCATGTAACTGTTTTAAATCATAATACTCATCATTAGGTTTGGTATAAATATAAAATTTATTCTAAGATTATAAAATAAAAAGTGCAATAAAAATTAGATAATATATCATTGAGCAAGCATGTTATAATTATATATAAATGGTAAAATAATACTGAGTATATTTTATGATAGAGGTGTAAAATGCTAAATAATTATTATAAAAATTATAAAGCAGAGGCATGGGATATTCTGCAATATCTTTTTAAGGCTAAAAGGATAGCTATGCTAGAAAAAGTTTTCGGTATTTTTCCCTATAAGATTGCAAGAGGAATAATTGAGAAAAAATTTGTGAATCCACCTATTGCTTTTACTAATATAGGGATAATTGATGAAAAACAGCTTGCATTTGATGATATTGAAATTATCTAAGATTATATGACAGGCTCAATCAAATATAATCCATATTTTCAGTTAGTTATATCAATAGTTGACAACGTGGCAACACTTAGCGTTAATTTATATGGAACTCAATCAGACAAAAATAAAGTAAATATCTTCTTAGATAAGTTTATTAATGAGTTACAAACCATTGCGTACTAGTAAAACTTTATAGGTGTCCATATTGATTTGCTAATTTGCAGATAGTATCAAATTAAAAAAATATTATACGTAATATATATATGTTGCAATTCACAATGCACATTTCACAATTACTTCTAAAATTCTTGCAATATTTTTAGAAGTATGATGAGGAATTATTTTTGCAATATATATATTATCAATAATTAAAGTTAGGCAGAAATTTATAAAATTTTTATGGGGGTATATTAATGTTAATGAGATTTCAAGGAAATGATAGCATATTGGATTCCAAACCATTTACTGATGACGAAGTTCAGTTTAATTTACTACATTTAGTAAGAGAAAGTGAGTCTCCATATTTGTTTACAAATAAGAATAGAAGTATAATAATTGGACAGTCGGCGCTTAAATATCCAGCTTGGGTATGGACAGAAAATAATATTACAAATGATGATATTAAAGAATTAAAAAATGATTTTACTGAATTATATAAAGATGTAGGCATGCTGACGTTTGTAGCTAAGCCAGATATAGCAATCTTGTTAGCTGAACATTATTCTAAAGTTAAGCATAAAAATTATTCTATTTCTTTGCAAATGGAGTCATTTCAGTGTCCATCTGTAATTGAAGCAAAGCAGATTAAGGGACACCTTAGACAAGCTACGATAAATGATATTACTATTATTTCAGAATTTTTATCTGGATTTGTCTATGATTGCTTTGGTAAGGAAACTACGTCAGAAGAACAGTTACAAACTGCAAAAATGTATATTGAAAGTAAGAATTTATATATTTGGGAATGTGATAGTAAAACAATTTCTATGGCAAGTATCGCTCACAGTTCACAGCGAAATGTTAGAATTAATGGGGTATATACCATACCAGATATGAGAGGTAAGGGATTTGGAGCAAAAATTGTATCTGAATTATGTAAAATTATTCTTAGTGAACATAGAACTCCAGTTCTTTATACAGATTTAAGAAATCCTGCTTCTAATAAAGCATATAAAAATGTGGGATTTACTGAATGTGGAAAGGTTACGCAAATATCATTTAATTTCGAGAGTAATGATTTATAAAGTTTTTTAATTAAAAAATTTTTTATTGCAAACTAATAAAAAGGAATTAGCTAATAATCATAGAGCTCATTTCTTATTGTTGAAATAGAGCATTATGAATTGGTAAAAGTAATTGAAAAATAAGCCCCTAAAGATAAGGGACTTATAAAAATATTATTTTAGAACAAGTATATGCATAAATGATAAAGGTGTATAAATTTACAATTAAGGAACTTATTATTATTTAACATATTCAGAATAAGGCAGCTCAATTGCGACTCCAGTTTCATCAAATTTATAATTAGTACCGCTGAGAGGAGGAGCACCAGAAATTAAATTCATTCCTATAGAATAAATTGCATTTGCATGTTCCCGTGGATCTTGCTTAACAGTACCCGTCATAAATCCTTTTGAAATTAGTTCTTGTGCCTCTGGTAAGGCATCAACTCCAACAACTGGAATATACTTAGAGGGATCTCCTTTATTGTATCCATATTTTTGAAGCCCTTTAACAGCACCTATTGCCATGGAATCACTATTAGCAATTATTGCTTCAATTTTATTACTGTAATTTAAAAACAGTGATTCTACAGAAGTTCTTGCGCATTCTTCTAGAAAATCACAGGTGACTGATGAAATTTCCTGAGTTTTTATTCCAGATTCATTTATTGCCTGAATTGAATATTTGTTTCTTAGAGCTGTTATATTGCTATCAGATGGGCCTTTTATAAGAATATATTGCATTATATTATCTTTATTTTTATCTAAAACCCCTTTATTTGCATTCCAAGCATTGGCGAGAATTTTACCTTCAAGAATACCAGATTGAGCAAGATCTGTATTAATTATAATAGATCTATTGCGGTAAGGCCTAAGTAAGTTTACTATAGATGGAGTTTTCTCGTATAAAATAATTAATGGAATATTCTTTTGCTGTATTTTATTAAAAGTACCTTCAATATCGTTTAGGCTTTTACTAACAGGACGTATTACAAAAAGGGTAAAATCCTCATTAAGTGCATTTTCAATGCTTTCGTTTTGAATACTTTGATTTTCTTTTGCATCAAAAAAAGTAAATTGAACTTTACCTGAATTTTCAATTTGAATATCTTCTAAATTTTTCTTTACCTCATAAAGAAATGAATCTTCAAAATTATTTATAAATACAGCTACTTTAAGCTGAGGTTGAGTAGTGGTGTTTTGTAAAGCATATATATTATATGGAATTATATTTGATAATAATAAAATAACTATAATAATCAACTTAGATTTTTTTAATACATTCATTTTAATCCTCCATATGTTTTAATTTAACTATATACTCATAGGCTTTCTTTATTTATAAAATTTATTCGAACCTGTACATATGGCATAAAATTTATAATTATGTTTGTAGCTAAACTTTAGAAAGATTAAATTGACTTAATAAAAACAATAAGAATTAAATTGAAATTTTAAATTTTCAGTGGGAAAACTATATAGGACTATAATTATAGATATTAATAATGAGAATAAGATTTTTGAAATAATGTTTAAGAATTTTAGATAATCATGAACGAAATCATTGTTTATATGTATTTCAGAAAAAAGAAATTGAGAGAAGTTATGAAAATCAAAAAATAATTGTGTAAAATAATACTAAACTCAAGCTTCAAATCAAAAGCTCAAGTTTAGTGTTATTATATTTTTTGTATTTTGAATTAAACTTATATTTTATAGAGCTTATTATAGATAAATTAATTATAGGTTAGATTTATATTATTTTATCCACTATAAATATTTTTCAACTAACCCTTTTAAAATCTCACCATGTCTACACTCATCTTCGACAGCAGTATGTACAGCTTGAGCTGCTTCTTTAAGGCCTGATTTATCAAGAATTTTAGATAATTCTTTTATTTTTTCTCCTGCAGAGATTTCACCAATAGACATTGAACTCAAAGCATCACGTAAATTTTCATTTGTATGACCATTTAGTGCTGCATATAATCCGCCATGACGAGCTTCATCAGCAGAAATCTTTTTTAGTTCATCTGCTAATTCGGATAGACCTCTTTCCTGAGCCACTATCGCAAAAGCTTGATAAGTTGCAGCACCTATTGCTTCTGCCTTCCACATTTCATTAATTTTTTCTTCTAAATCTGTGCCTTTAGTTAAACCAATTAAACTCATAACAAACCTCCATATTAAAATTGATTAAAATATAATATAATGTAATTAAATTGAATGAAATCAGATTAACATTTTAATAAATCAATGTCAATAGAATTTAATCTCCATTAAATATATATTCCCATAATATTTCAAGTTAATCTTAATTAGAAAACGAGTTACTAATTTGGATGCATATTTACTTTAATATCAATGAAAAGACATGTTCTCTTTCTATCTAGATAAAGTGCATACAATTAAAAACAATATAATTTGGTGTTTAAATGGTAAAAGAGGAATATTGGACCAAATGTCGAATACTATCAATGTATTTATTTAAAATTCGAAAAACAAATATTAGGGTGGTGTAGGAATGGAATGTCTACGAGAAACAAATGATAGTTTAGAGGAGTGGGAGAGTTTTATATCAATTGTAAATAGTAATCCTACTGTAAGAAAGATTACATTAGAATCATGGAAACGATGCAGTGAATTAGGAATAAAGCCTGAAAAAATAAAATTTAAGTTTTTATTAGATAAAGATTTAAAGAAAAAGATAAAAGAAAATTCACAGCTTATTGAAGTTTCAAAGTTATATATGGATTCTTTATCAATGAGTCTGAGCGGAATACCGCATATTGTAGCTTTATAAGACAAAGATGGATGGATTATTGATTATAGAGGCACTCCAGAAGAATTAGGAGGGAAAAAAGCAGGATTATGTATTGGTTCAAGTTGGTCAGAAAAAGATATAGGGAATAATGGTGCAGGTACAGCATTAGCAATAGGAGAGCCGGTTCTTGTTTATGGAATAGAACATTATGGTATTGCTTATGGTGGATGTGCATGTATTGGTGTTCCCATAAAGTATGATAATAAAATTATTGGTGCAATGGATATAAGTGTACCTGTTAAATATGCAAGACCAGAAAGGCTTCATATATTAGTAGCTTGTGCAAATTCGATTGAAGCAACAATTACGTATATAAATAATAGCAACGACAAATCTTCAGGAGAACATATAAATTTACAAGCAACGAGTGAATTGATAGCAACAGCAGTTCATGATCTAAAAAATCCATTATCAGTAATTAGAGGATTAGGGCAATTAGGAATGATAACTTCTGATAAAGTTAGAATTGATAACTATTTAAGCAGGATAATAACACAGGCTGATGAGATGAATGATATGATTATTGAACTTTTGAGTATATTTAAGCCAGAAAAACTTATGCCTCAGAAGGTAATTCTGATAATAGAAAATATTATAAGTTATTTTGAGCCAATTTGTGAACATAAAAAAATTAAGTTATCTTTCTATAATAATTTAGATGAATACATAAATATGTCTGAAAAGCTGCTAAAGAGAGCAATTGAAAATATTATAAATAATGCAGTACAAGTTATGGATGATGGTGGAGAGATTGAGATTTTAGTAGAAAAAGATGAAGATTTCATGATAATTCAGATTAAAGATACAGCGGGGGGAATACCAGAAGATTTAAGTGAAACTTTATTTGAACCTTTTTCTTTTAGAAGAAGTGGTGGTACAGGGTTAGGATTATTTATGGCATATCATACTGTTACCAACATTCATAAGGGTCAAATATGGTTTGAAACAGAATTAGGCATAGGAACTACGTTCTTTATTAAATTGCCAATAGCTAAAAATATTGAGAACTCAATACTTGAATTTCATAAATTCATATAAGATATAAATTAAGAAGTGATTGGCTAGAATGTAGCAATTTAAACTAAAAAATAAAAAGAAATAGAGATAGCATTTAAACTAGGTAGATAATAATAAAGCTATCTCTTTTTTGTTCTATGAAATTGCATTTTAATTATGTACAGTATTTAAAGAAAATATACTCTTAATTATAAACGATAATTGAGAAATGTAATTTTATTTAAGAAAAAGTTAACGCGCCTTGACCCAATATTACAATTCTATCATTATTTCGAATGGGTTTAAGTGGAAACTTTTGAGAGCGTGGATCTAAGGAAATAGCTTGTTGTATTTTCTGTTCAGAATCAAATACAACCATAAATCCTCTATATTCAGATAAATTTTGAACGTTATAAGATACATTTTCCATAAGGCCTAGATCTCGTATGTTATAAAATCCTTCTTTAAAAGTTCGTGGTTGATTTATATCAGCTACTGCAGCAGTACTAATAGTAAATGACAGAAGCAAAAAAATAGAGAATATTGAAATAAATCTCTTCAATTCAAGAACCCCTTTCGTCAGTTTAATGTTATAAAATTTAAATATGTTGAATTTATTATGTGAATCTAGAAAAAATATATTCTTTTTATATTATCTTTAAAATATTGTATAAGTGGCATTATGAGTTTGTAAACATACTTTATATTTGTGAAGCAATATTGTAATAAGTGAAGAAAAATGCTTTGTGATAAAAGAATATTTTTAGTTGAAGATGATCTGAAGATAAATTTTGAAGGCAAATCAATAAAGTTTAATACTTCTATATATAAAAATATTAATCGCTATTTTATGCCCATTTTAGAATTTGTTAACCAGACTGGAGGCAAAATTAATATTAATGGGAGTAAAATAGATATAAAGTTTAAGGAGAAGTCATCTATATGTATAGATTATTGCATTAGTGATTATAAATTTACTGTGATTAATAGTGCATTTTATATATCGTTATTTGACATGTGCAGAATATTAAGCATAAGATCTAAGTGGGATTATAGTAGGAGCACTATTTCACTTTATTGGGATAAAATTAATTATAGGAATCGCAAAAATATTTATGGAAGAGTTGGTTTAATTCGATTTGAAGACATAACAGCAGGCGGTGAATATTTAGATTCTGATAACTTAGAAAAGCTTAGAGTAGTTGCGGATTATATGTATTCAGCGGGCATACCATTTCATATAGCATGGATACCAAGATTTGTTGATCCCCAGAATGGAATTGATAATGATATATCAAAAGATTATAGTATGCCAAATGCTAACTTTCTATTTACAATGGAGTATTTATTAAACAGAAATGGAACAATTGGTTTACATGGCTATACTCACCAGTATGGTGATGAAGTAAGCGCGGTTGGTACTGAGTTTAGTGATGAAAGAAATAATGATGAAAAAAGTATAAGAAAAAGAGTTGAAGCGGCTATTAACACTGCAAAGAAATTAGAATTACCTGTTAAGTTTTTTGAGACACCTCACTATGCAGCCACTGCATTTCAACAAAGCATATTTGAACAATATTTTGATATTATTTATGAACCATTTGTAGGCATTTGGGGAGATATAATAGTTAAAAGTCCTAGAAATTATAGAACTTTGTATATACCTACACCGTTAGGCTATGTAGAAGAAAAAGATGGTATTGATAAAATGATTAATAGAATAAATAACTTAGGTGAAGCTACGCTCGCTAGTTTGTTTTATCATCCATATATTGATTTTGAATATATAACTCTTAAAATTGGTATTAGCAGATATAAATTGAGTGGTTATTCAGAAAATTCACCTCTTCATCAAATAGCAAAAGCACTATACTATAAGGGGGGTAACTTTACAAAAATTACGGATTTAAATCTAAATAGTAAGAAATATGAATTTAAAAAATTATTCTATAGTTTTTTAAATTCGCACAAATATTCTAAGTTAAGATAGTATTTTAAAATTAAAAATGAAACTCGAGTAAATGAGTGATAATGGATATTAATAAGCAATAATTTAATATACTTTGGTATTATCTAAGTGCAAATATTACTAAATGATTTTGGGTAGTATTTACGCTTATCTTTTATCGTACGATTTTATGATGGTGAGTATTACACAAGAATAGTCCAGGCTTTAGCAAGTTTATATGAAAATATAATTGAGCTTTGAAGTGAATTAGGATACACTAATGATAATTGAAACTTCAAATATTGTAAATTTAGGTAAGCTTTAATGATTTTGATGAAGAGAAGAAACTTAATTTTAGTATATATTTTTGTGTTTATTGAATACAAATGAATTTGGTTGTATAAAGGAGAATAGAAATGGGATTTAGAAAAGCGGTTGAAACAGATATAGATGATATAATGAACATTATTAAGCAGGCACAAGCTTACTTTAAAGAACAAGGAATTGATCAATGGCAGAATAATTATCCTAATCCTGAAACAATAGGAAATGACATTGCTAATAAACATAGCTATATTTTATTAAAAGACAATAATATTGTTGCTACGGCAGCGGTTTCTTTTGACGGAGAAAAAACATATGATTCTATTTATGAAGGTGAATGGATTACTAATAGCCAATATGCAGTTATTCATAGGATAGCTGTAGATAACACTTATAAAGGATTAGGCTTATCATCTAAAATTATTAAAAATGTTGAGGAGCTTTGTTTAAGTAAAGGGGTACATAGCATAAAAATAGATACACATGAAGAAAATATATCTATGCAAAAGTTGCTTAAGAAAAATAAATTCCAATATTGTGGAGTAATCTATTTAGAAGATGGAAATAAAAGAATAGCCTTTGAAAGAACACTGTAATTTTGAAGATAGTTCTGCTCTTTCTTTAAATAATGAGGACAAGCACTACTGGAGATTAGTAGTATCAGATAGCAATGCTAATTTATAGGTGGAAGATTATAGCCTTAAATCCTAGAAGTGTAGAAAAAGATAAATTTATGGATTTATTGACACTCAATGGAACTTGCTGTAAAATTAATTTAATGAAAATTTGATTTAAAGTTAAGAGGGAGTAACTGCCTTTAAAAAGGTGATGAAGTCAACATACTGACCTTAGGTCTGGCTTTATCGTAACTAATTTTAGTTAAGTGAGACTTTTAGCGCAATATTTGTGTTTTGATATAAGAGTTTTGATCTAGTTCATTAAAATTCTTATATTAGGACACGTTATTGTGCTGAAGGTCTTTATTTTTTTATTCTTTAAGAATTTATATTACAATAAAATCTGTGGATAATTTAAAAAAAGGTTTATTGACTAGTTTTTGTATCTTAAAAAGAATAAAAAAGAAATCTTATTCGCCTGCCAAATTTTTCTCACATGCGTTCGAAAAGGCAGATGCGTGAAAAAATCTCCGGCTCCACAGTCGCCTGCGATTTTGTTCTTTAATAATTAGTATATTTGATCCTTATGGCTGGGAATATACTTTTGGACAAGTTTGGCTAGGAATTAAAAACTAAACTAAAACAAGTTTGAATTGATGAAAAAGTACACAAAGAGGGAGAGTTCGGGTTAATAAATAATATAATTTGGAGGTATTAAAATGGCATCATTTATTAAGGCATTATTATTAGTGGTAGTTGCAGAAATGGGTGATAAGACGCAGCTTCTGGCAATGGCAATGGTAAGTAAATACAAAGCTAAACAAGTATTACTTGGAGTGCTAATTGCAACTATTTTAAATCATGCATTAGCAGTTGCAGTTGGAAGTTACTTAAGCTCTGTAATTCCAATGGATTTAGTAAAAATTATAGCAGCAGTATCTTTTCTAGCCTTTGGTCTTTGGACAATACGTGGAGATAAATTAGATGATGAAGAAAACAAGAAAGTAAAATTTGGTCCTATTGTTACAGTAGCCATTGCATTTTTCTTAGCAGAAATGGGAGATAAGACTCAGCTTATGACAATAACTATAGCGGCAGAAAATCAACAGCCAATTTTTATCTTAATGGGAACCACAGTAGGAATGCTTATTGCAGATGGTATAGGAATTTTAGGAGGAGCATGGATGTGCAAGCATGTACCAGATATATATATAAAATGGGTAGCAGGCGTAATCTTCATATTTTTTGGAACATTAACTTTGTATAATTCGGTTCCAACAGCGTTCTTAGGACCGCTATATATTGTTTTATACTTAGCTCTTATGGGATTACTGATTTATCTTTTCGGAGTAAAGTTTGCATACTTTGGTCAAGCATGTGATATAGCAATATCTAGGAAAGATGATTTGCTAGATATTGAAAGTGAAGAAGAAATTAAGAAAAGAGCTTAATATTAAATTAAGCAACAATTAATGTAAAACATAATCAATAGAAATCTATAATAGAGTTATGGAAGGTTATCATAGCTCTATTTATTTTATAAAGACCACTCTTAAATATATTTGAATGCATATTTAATTAAAGCCATCTTCTAATTTATTATAGGTAAATTCATTATGACCAAACAATTTTTAATTCAAAAAGTATTATAGAAAGTAACAGTTAGCAGGGAAAAATAATATAATAAAATTGATATTTAATTATTGTATGGGAGAAATTAACGTGTTATCAACTGGTAATTTTATACGACAATCCTTGGAATTACATCTTTTCTTTGCGAGAATTATGAAGGAACATTCATTTTTCTTGGAAATAGGCTTTACGCCAAAGAATTCAAATTATATAGAAGAAGCAGATGCTTTTAGGATGGGATTTGACAATCTTTTATATGATGCAATTACTGTTTCAGAAGGTGTTGTAGGCGGTGATGTATTACAATCTGGTGAAGTAGTAACTCCTTTTACACTTGAAGCCGAAAAAGCATCGGCATATTTTACAGGAGTAAAAATCGCCACTAATATTACTAAAGTGGAAGCTGAATTAATGAGTGATTCTTTTAGCAGACATAATCATGAAGAACTAGAGAAAAAAGTATTTGCAATTAACAATAGAGCATTGGAATTGACAGCTGGTTTAATCAGGTTTAAATCTAGATTATTATCAGATGTCTTATCATGCAAGATATTTACAGTTAATTATCCTTTGCTTATAGACCACATCTTAAGAGAAGCAAAGTTTTATTTTATGCTAGTTCAAAGGCTTCAAAATCATGAAGAAATTGATATAGAGAGAGAAGCTTATGAACAGGAGGCTTTTTGGAATAGAATTATGGCTGAACATTCAAAGTTTATAAGAGGATTGCTAGATCCAACTGAAGATGAGCTAATAAATACAGCAAATAACTTTGGTCATCAATTTGATATATTAACTAGAGAAGCAAGAGCAGCTATGAATAAATCAATTCCAATTTCTAAAGTTACAGATGAAAGCTTAGAAGCAACCAAGTCTATAAGAAATTTTAAGGCACAAGGTACTCAAGGTCTAGTAGAATGTAAGATTAAGTCTATAATAATACCATTGTTGGGAGATCATACGCTACGTGAAGCTAATCACTATTTGCGCTTGCTCAAAATATTCAAAAGGGCTGAAGATATAGACTAGTAATTGTATCTTCAATAAAACTTTTAGCACAATTGCTTATGATGTGCTAGAAGCTTTTTTTATTCTTTAGGAATTTATATTCCAGTTTTTTTGTAATCCATAGTTTCGAGATTATTTGTGGGAACTAATAGAAATCTGTGTATAGTATCTAAAAAAATGGAATACTAAGCATGAGGTGATTTACATGGAAAGTGTATGGAGCTATGAAGTTAATTTTAGAAAGAGAGAAACTTTAAATCAAGATATTCAATGTGATATTCTTATAATAGGGGCTGGAATGGCAGGATTGCTCACAGCATATATGCTAAATAAAAGTGGGAGAGATGTTGTTGTAATTGATGCAAGAAGTATAGCAGGAGGAGTTACTAAAAATACAACTGCTAAAATAACATCTCAGCATGAATTAATTTATGATAAATTAATAAAAGAATTTGGTGAAGATAGTGCCAGTCAATATGCAAGAGCTAATGAGCTTGCTATAAGAAAATACAAGGAAATAATTGATGCAGAAAAAATTGATTGTGATTTTGAGCATAAAGATGCTTACTTGTATACTTCAGATAACATTAAGGACATTGAGGACGAATATAATGCAGCGAAAAGATTAGGAATTGATGCTGAGCTTGTAGATGAAGTAAATATTCCGATAAAAGCTAAAAAGGCATTGAAATTTAAGAATCAAGCACAGTTTCACCCACTAAAATTCTTAAGATCAATTTCAGAACAGTTAACTATTTATGAAAATACAGTAGCTCTTGATATTACTGAGGATAATACTGTAGTTACAAAAAATGATATGAAAATTAAAGCAAATAAAATAGTAGTTGCATCACATTACCCATTCTTAAATACTCCAGGTTACTATTTTATGAGAATGCATCAAGAAAGAGCATATGCTATAGCTTTAGAAAATGCGCAAGATGTTAAGGGAATGTATAAAGGTATTGATCAAAATACATATTCATTTAGAAATTATAAGAATCTATTAATACTTGATGGTGCAGCCAGAAGAACTGGGGAAAATGAAGAAGGGGGAGCATACGAGGAATTAAGAAAGTTTGCTAAAGAATTTTATCCAAATGCAACAGAAAAATATCATTGGTCGACTCAAGATTGTATGACCTTAGACAATATACCTTATATAGGTCACTACTCATCTAAAACCCCTAATATTTATGTTGAAACAGGATTTAAAAAATGGGGAATGACAACTTCAATGGTTGCAGCAATGATAATAAGCGATATAATTCTTGAAAAGGAAAATGACTTCTCTGAAATATTCTCGCCAAGAAGATTTGACATGTCAGCATCTATGAAAAATGCTGCAAAGGATCTTGTCATAACTGCAAAAAACTTTATCGCGGAGAGGATAAATATTCCAGAGGAAACCTTAAGTAGTATTGAAAATGGTCATGGAGGCATTATAGAATATAAAGGTCAAAAGGCTGGTGTCTATAAGGATAATGAAGGCAAAGTATATACAGTATCAACAAAGTGCGCTCATTTAGGCTGCGAACTTAAATGGAATGCTGATGATTTGACTTGGGACTGTCCTTGCCATGGTTCAAGATACAATTATGAGGGAATCTGGATTGAAAGTCCTACTAATAAATGCCTTCATGAAGTGTAGTAATATGTTATAGATAATAGCATAAGTATATTATTTAACATACATAGAGTTTATACGTTGAAGAAGCTGTCTTAAAATATTTAAATTTTAGATGGCTTTTTTAGTTTGGAAAACTATTTTGATATGATACCTTGACATTATTACTAATTAGTAATAATATTATATCCATGAATAAGAATAAAGTAACTTATGGAGAATTAAATGATTTAAATTTAAAAACTATTATAGCATTAAGCCGATGCATACAAAGTGTTAACAAAAGAGAACTTAAGATTATCAAAGAAGGAGGATTAACTTATTCACAATTTGGGGTACTTGAAGTACTGTATCATAAGGGAGATTTAAGAGTCAGTGAAATATTAGAAAAAACTCTTTCAACTGGTGGTAATATGACTGTTGTTATAGATAACTTAGCTAAAGATGATTTGATTGATAGACGTCCTGATCCTAAGGATAGACGCGCAAGTTTAATAAGCATATCTGAAAAAGGAAGAAAGCTTATGAGTGAACTCTTCCCTAAACATGTAGATAATTTAAATGAAATTTTTAGCACTTTAAGTGTTGAAGAGAAGAAGAATCTAATAAATATGTTAAAGAAATTATCAGGTGTATAAAGTGGAACTTACACCTTAATTTTTAAATAAATAGTACTAATTAGTAATTAACTGATTAGTACTGAAGTGTTAACCAGATTTTATAATAGAGCAAAAAAAAAGAGTGAAGAAGTAGGAGTAGTAGAAAAAACTCTTTGAGTTTATTAGTAATACATTTTAAATATTTACTATTATCTATTGCTTATTCATAAATTATATTTTGCGAATATGTTCTAAAATTTGATAGAGTTAGATAAAATGGAGGAGGGTAAAAAATGTTAAGAAAAATTGAAAGCGGAAATATGGGCAGTAGTAATCTAGGATGGTTAAGAAGCAAATTTCATTTTTCATTTGCAGAATACTATAACCCACATAATATAAAGTTTGGAGTTTTAAGAGTTATAAATGATGATTTAGTTGAATCTAATACTGGATTCGATACTCATCCACATAGAAATATGGAAATAATATCATATGTAGTTAACGGTGAACTTACACATGGAGACAGCATGGGAAATAAAAATACAATAACTCGTGGTCATGTTCAATACATGAGTGCTGGCACAGGCGTATATCATAGCGAGCATAATTTAGGGAAAGATGAGTTGAGATTTTTACAGATATGGATATTTCCAGATAAGGAAGATTATAAGCCTAATTATGGAGATTATAGATTTGACTGGAGAGATAGACAAAATAAATGGCTTCATATGGTTTCGAGTAAAAATGGAAATGCACCAATAAAAATAAATCAAGATATAAATGTTTATTCCCTAGAACTTGATAAAGGAAACGAAATTAATTTTCAAGTTAATGAAGGGAGACAGTCCTATTTGGTTCAAATAGAAGGTGGTGCTATAATAAATGACATTGAATTAAATAATAGAGATGGAATGGAAATAGTTGAGGAAGATATTTTAATCAAAGCCAAAGAGACATCTCATATTTTGATTTTAGAAATGAAGAAAGAAAATTAAGAATTGTATAAGTTCAACTAATATTCAGAGGGATGTTGGTTGAACTTCATAAACAAAATAAGAATAAAAAGAGGGGTAATAATGAATGATTTTTTAAAAATTGTAAGAGAAAGAAGATCAGCTAATAAATTTATTGAAAATATTACAATACCTAGAGAAGATTTTAATGATATATTTAGAGAACTTTCACTGGCGCCTTCTGCTTTTAATTTGCAACATGCTAGGTACTATGTTGTAGAAGATAAGGAGCTTATGGAGAAAGTTTATGATGCATCATTTAAACAGTACAAAATAAAAACTGCTTCAGCAACTATAATTGTAACAGGTGATAAAAACGCATACTTATCAGCAGATAAAATTTATGAAGGCTCAATGATGCTTGGAATGATTGATAAAACTGATTATGAAATCATGCTTAATACTATTAATAGTCTTTATGAAGGTTGGGGAGAAGAATTTAAGCATGAAGAAGCTATAAGAAATGCTTCATTGTCAGCGATGCTATTTATGTTATTAGCTAAAGACAAAGGCTGGGATACATGCCCAATGATTTATTTTGAGAAGGAGAAGATTGGTAAGTTATTAAATATTCCAGAGAATGAAGTTCCGGTTTTAATGATTACTATGGGAAAAATGGACAAGAGTAGTAATAAAATTAGAGGATATAGAAAGCCTGCTGCTGAATTTGTGAAATTTTATTAATCAAAGCTTTTACACCCAAAATATTAATATTGGATTTGGGGTGTAAAAGCTTTGAATTTCACTATTAGTATACATAATAAAAATAAAAGTGTTAAAACTATTTAGTGTAAAAAAGTTTTATATTTAAGCTAATAATAACTAAGGAGGCAATATAATGGATGATGATAAAGTAATATGCGGATGTAAAAATGTTAAAGTAAAAGACATAAAGAATGCTATTGCTAATGGTGCAAAATCATTTGAAGAAGTTCAAGAAAAAACTGAAGTTGGAACTGGCTGTGGGCATTGCGTAGAAAACAATAAAGCATTAGTTGATGAATTATTAGGAAAGTGACATCAAAAATAAGAATAGATATGATACAAACATTGATACCACTTACATTGAGATACAAATATATCTTTATGTGGTGGTTCTTTTTGTTTAAAAAATTACTATCCCCATAAAATTCACACAAATAAATGTTAGAATACGTTCAGAAATTGTAAATATAGATTGGAGGAAACACAAAGGTTTTGATAGTTTTAAAAAAGTAAAATCTTATATTCTGGGGGGTATTAAAAATTGATTGGATTAATTCAGCAAAATATATTCTTAGTAATTGTTATTGGAGCTTTTATTATAGTTATTGCAGCTTATGTAGTTAACAAGAATAATAAAGAAAGTGAAGAAACTATTGTAAGAGAATTTTATGGACTTGGTACAATAATACGATTAAGAGTGGATGGAAAAAATGGAGAAAAAGCCATTCAGGAAGCTATGGATAGACTCAATATTATAGAAAATAAAATGTCTGTATTTAAAGAATTTAGTGAGGTCTCCATGATAAATAAAAATGCTGGAGTGTCAAATCAAGCTGTGAGCACAGATACTTACTTTGTAATAAATAAAGCAGTAGAATACAGCAGGTTATCAGGAGGGACTTTTGATCCAACTATAAGGCCTATAGTAAGTCTATGGCGTATAGGAAGTGATAATCCTAGAATACCAAGTAAAAGTGAAATTACAAGTAATCTTAAACTCGTAAATTATGAAGATATAATTCTTGATGAAAAGAGCCATTCAATAGGTTTAAAACATACAAAGCAAGCAATTGATATTGGCGGAATAGCTAAAGGATATGCTGCAGATGAAGTAAAGAAAGTTTTTGAGAATAACAGGATTAAAAGCGCTTTAATCGATCTTGGTGGAAATATTTATGCCTTGGGCACAAAGCCAGATAAAACTTTATGGAAAGTAGGTATTCAAAACCCTGTTGATACTCGTGGAGAACATATTGGAGTTATTAGTGTGGAAAATAAATCTGTAGTTACATCAGGAAATTATGAAAGATATTTTACTAAGGAAGGAAAGATATATCACCATATAATTGATCCTAAAACAGGATATCCTTCTGAAAGTGAGGTTATAAGCTCAACGATAATCTCAGATCACTCCATTGATGGGGATGGACTATCTACAGGGGTTTATATTATGGGGCTTGAAAAGAGTATCAAACTAATAGAATCTTTAAAAGGAATTGATGCCATTTTTATTACTAAAAATAAAGAAGTATATGCAACATCAGGAATAAAAAATAATTTTAAGATAACCAATACAGAATTTAATTACAAGGATAGCCTATAAGAGAAAAACAAATTTATTAACATGGATAGTAGAATGGGAGAGAGACGATGAAAAAAGCAATATCAAGGTTACAAGGATTGAGATTAATTTCTCAAATTATATTTTTAATTTTAATGCCAGAATTAGTTGCAGTGATTTTTAATCAATTTAAAAAGCTATACTCAATGGTTCTTAAAGGAAATTTTGATGTAATATCAGTATGGCCTCAATTATTAGCAATGATTACAATTTTTATTATAACCATAGTACTTGGGAGATTCTTTTGTGGATGGCTTTGTACCTTTGGAGCTATTAATGATTTTATCTACATGGTATCAAAAAAAGTATTTAAAACAAAATTCAAAGTAAATGAAAAAGTAGATTCTATATTAAAATATTTAAAATATGTTATTTTACTATTTATAATAGTAGTTATTTGGACAAGTGGTAGTACAGCGTTTGATAGTTATAGTCCTTGGGATGCATTTGCACAGCTTGATAATATTTCGGGTGCTATAGCAGGTTATACAGGAGGATTTATAATACTTGCAATAATAGCAATTGGAGCAGCTTTTATAGAAAGATTTTTCTGTAGATATCTTTGCCCGCTTGGAGCTGTCTTTTCAATCCTATCGAAGGCTAGAATTTTAAAAATAAAGAAACTTAGAGACAAATGTGGACCTTGTAGAATATGTACAAATAATTGTTCAATGGGAATAAAGCTTTATGAAATGGATAAGGTGAGCAGTGGAGAATGTATAAATTGTTTTAAGTGTATAGATGTTTGCCCTAGAAAAAATACTAAAGTAAATATTTTAGGTGAAGATGTAAGTCCATTACTTCCTAGTGCAATAGCTATTGCTGCATTTACTGGAGTAAATGCTTTAGGTGGTGTTATGAAGGATACAATCCCTAATCATTCATCAAATAATACTGTTGCTAGTAGTTCAGATATTAACAAATCAGAGCAAAAGAAATATAAAGATGGAACATATACAGGAGTAGGGAAAGGTAAGAATCCAGATTTAAAAGTTGCAGTTACTATAAAAGATAACAAAATCACAAATGTAGAAATAGTATCTAATAATGAAACAAAAGGCAAAGAAGCCTTAAATACTATCCCTAGCAAAATTGTAGATACACAATCTACAGACGTTGATGTAGTATCAGGAGCTACAATGACAAGTAAAGGAATTATGGAAGCAGTAAATAATGCTTTAAGCCAAGCGGAAATCAATGTTTCATTAACATCTAATAATCAAGGAAAATATAATGATGGAACTTATGACGGAATTGGACAAGGTAAGGGCCCAGAGTTAAAAGTTGCAGTTACAGTAAAAGATGACAAAATTACAAATGTAGAAATAGTATCTAACAATGAAACAAAAGGAAAAGAAGCTTTAGCAGTAATTCCGAGTGAAATTATAGAAAAACAATCTACAGAGGTGGATGCAGTATCTGGTGCCACAATGACAAGTAAGGGAATTATGATGGCAGTAAATGATGCACTAAATCAAGCTATAAGAAATGATTAATTCTTTAAATACAGACATAATTTAATTTTTTTGTAAATATTCATTTAAATAGATGCTTCATAGACATCTAGTAAGAATAGAATATATTTATTTTTTCAATGGAAAATAGAATGTATTTAAATTTAAGGAGGAATCAATTTTAAATGGTATAAAAGTAATTGGACATAGATTTTTTGGTGCAGTTCCTTATGTTTCTGATGAAACCCGCAAGGATTATCTAAATGAAGTAGAAAAAATAATAAAAGATAAAATATAGAGCTTCTTATTTATTGTTAATTAGGGAATTATGAATTAAGATTATATCGTGGCAGAATGAAATAGGCTAGGATATAATCTTAATTTGATATATAAATAAAGATAAATCATCTAGTTAAATAAAAGTAAATGACAAACTAGGAATTGAATCTAAGAATAGTTTATTTGTAATTTCTACAACATAAGCTGTAATTATTATATTTAGTGCAACACCGGAATTTCAAATAACTAAGTTACATATGATATTTTTAAGTAAAAGCAGCCTTTGCAAAAATTAAATTAAAATTTCTATAGTATTCTTAAATAAAAGTAATATAAGGTAAAAATTATTAAACATTTAACTTATAATTTTAAAATCAGATAGGGGATAAAATATGCTGGAAGAGAAAAAGGTTCTTATAGTAGATGATGAGAATAAGATAGTTGAAGTTATAAAATCATATTTAGAAAAAGAAGGTGCAATTGTATTTGAAGCATATGATGGAAATCAAACATTAGAGGTCTTTGAAAGGATTAATCCAGATTTAATAGTTCTAGATTTAATGCTGCCAGATATGACAGGTGAAGAAATCTGCAGTATAGTTAGAAAAAGATCTAGAGTACCAATTATAATGCTTACAGCAAAAATTGATGAAAAGAGTATAATTTCAGGATTACATATGGGTGCTGATGATTACATAACTAAACCTTTTAGCCCAAGAGAGCTTATAGCAAGAATATATGCAATATTTAGAAGACTTAATGAAGAAGTTGTACCTTTATCTAATGAAATTTCATTTAATGATAATGATTTGGTAATAGATATGTTAAAGAAAGAAATACGGAAAAATGGAGAGAATATAGGGCTTACCTCAAGGCAGTATAAAATATTGATGACCTTACTTAAGTATCCTAACAAGACTTTTACAAGGGAAGAGCTTATAAGTACGGCACTTGGAGATGATTATGATGGATATGATCGTAATGTAGATACTCACGTTAAAAATATAAGACAAAAGATTGAAACCAATCCTAAGGATCCACAGTATATAATTACTGTCCATGGAACAGGCTATAGGTTTGGAGGAGAATTTAATGAAGAAAAATCTTAGAAACAGACTTTCACTTTCATACATATTTATAACAATGATTTGCGTAGCACTTATTAGTATCCTTTCACATTTCTTTCTTGTAAATCAATTTAAAAATTATGTTATTCAAGAACGTCAAAGAGACAATAAAATTATTGTTGCAGCTATAAGTCGTGAGTATAGCAATAGTTCAAATTTTAATGTTGAAGCAATTCAAAGTATTGGCGCTGGTGCAATTGAAAATGGATTATTTATTACCGTAAAAGATGCATCAAATAAAGTAATATGGGATGCTGAAACTTACAATAATATTAAATGTGAAGAAGTTAAAAATCGTTTGATTAGTACAATGGAAAAGATTTTTCCAACCTGGGAAAGTGAATATTCTAAAGATGAATATCCAATAATAAATAATTCTAATAAAGTAGGAGATATAAGTATAGGTCATTATGGCCCTTTTTATTATGATGAAAATGACATAATGTATTCAAAAACACTAAATAAAATACTTATAGGTGTTGGAGCAGCTTCTTTATTATGTGCATTAATATTGGGATTGATAATGGCTGAAGGATTAAGCAGACCAATTTTGAAGGTTATAAATATAGCAGAGATGATTTCAAAAGGGGATTATAGTCAAAAGATTGAGAAGAAATCAAATGTTGAGGAGCTAGACAAACTAACTGCCACCATTAATAGTCTTGGGTATTCTCTTAATGAACAAGAAAAATTAAGGCAAAGACTAACAAAAGATGTTTCCCATGAACTTAGAACTCCACTTTCTACCCTTCAAAGTCATATGGAAGCGCTGATAGATGGAATATGGGAGCCAACTCCAGAGAGGCTTATAAGCTGCCATGAAGAGATACTAAGACTTAAACGTCTTGTAGGAGATTTGGAGAAGTTAGCACAGTATGAAAGTGAAAATCTCGTTTTAAATAAGACGGAATTTAATATTGGTGAGGCTGTTAAAAATATAGTTTTAAACTTCGAAAAAGAATTTTTAAATAAAGGTGTATCTTTAATTTTTCATGAGAAAGATATTGTTGGATATTTAGATAAAGATAAAATAAGCCAAGTTGTAGTTAATCTAATATCTAATGCATTAAAATATACTCAAAAAGGTGGTAAAGTGGATGTTAATATATCTGAAGATAACAATTATATTGAAATAAGCGTTAAGGATACAGGGATAGGAATATCTCAGGATGATTTACCTTATGTGTTTGAGAGATTTTATAGAGCAGATGAATCAAGAAATAAATTAACAGGTGGAGCAGGGATAGGTCTTACGATTTCTAAGTCTATAATTGAAGCACATGGTGGAAATATAACATTAGATAGCATAATTGGTAAAGGAACTAATTTTGTGGTAAAAGTACCGAAAATAGTATAAAATATTTTTATACTATTTTCGCTTTTTTTTATACAAAAGATAAGTTTGATGTAACAAGGAGGAGAATTATGTTATTTAGGTTAAATGAATTTCTAATGGCTGTTTCATTTGCTTTAGACTTTGTGGAGATGGATATTCTCGGGATGGCATCTAACCATGGAAAAAGAACTGCATATATTTCAATTAGTATTGCTAAAGAACTGGGTCTGAATTCTGAAGAGCTCCATGATGTAGCTGCACTTGCAATGCTTCATGACAATGGGTTAAGTGAATATAGCCTGCATGAAAAATTGGCTACAAAAGAATTAAAAAATGCAGCGTTATTAGAAGGGGTAAAAGAACATTGTACAATTGGAGAAAGTAATATTAAAAACTATCCATTGCTTACTAATGTGAAAAATATAATAAAGTACCATCATGAAAGGTATGATGGTACAGGATTCTTTAGATTAAGGGGAGAAGAAATTCCTCTAATGTCGCAAATTATAGCAATTGCTGATGCTTTAGAAAAGACCTTTGATTTGCAGAATAATAATCACAATATGCAAAACAAAGTTTGTGAATTTGTAAGGAATCAAGAAAATATATCATTTTCTTCAAGAATTGTAAAAGCGTTTTTTAAAGTTACTGAAGAGGAAAAGTTCTGGATGAATTTAGAAAATAGTTTTATTAGTATAGAATTAGAAAAAAGAATTCCAAAGCATAGCCTGGAATTATCATTTGAAGAGATTCATGGTATAACTAATGTGTTGTCAAAGATTATTGACTCTAAATCTAGCTATACTCAAAGGCATTCTCAAGGCTTATCAGAGAAGGCAGCTATTATGGCAGATTTCTATAACTTAGAGAAGGAAGAAAAGATGAAGCTAATTATTGCTGCAGATCTTCATGATATTGGTAAACTAGCGGTGCCAAATGATGTATTGGACAAGCCAGATAAACTTTCTGATGAGGAATTTAAAATTATAATGAAACATCCAGAGTACACT
This sequence comes from Clostridium sp. YIM B02569, assembly GCF_022320765.1. Classification (NCBI taxonomy): domain Bacteria; kingdom Bacillati; phylum Bacillota; class Clostridia; order Eubacteriales; family Clostridiaceae; genus Clostridium; species Clostridium sp. YIM B02569. The sequence continues at coordinate 84,543 of NZ_JAKJJX010000018.1, forward strand.
AGATTAGCACTTCAAGAAATAAAAGGATTTGAGGATATAACTGAGTGGGCTTCAAATCATCATGAAAAGTTAAATGGAAAGGGATATCCTTTTGGTATGACAGACAAAGAATTAGATTTTAATTCGCGTCTTATGACTTGTCTTGATATTTATCAGGCACTTACAGAGGAAAGACCATATAGAGAAGGATTATCCCACGAAAAAGCAATGGAAATACTAAAAAGTATGATGGACAATGGATTTATAGATACTAAAATAACTAAAGATATTGATTATGTTTTTAGTAAGTTGAGTTAAATTATAATGAAGTATCTTCTTATGATTTAGGAATACGGATTACATTTGAGGTTCAAAGCGTCAAAATTGACACAAGTTATTGTGATATAATATTATAGAATAAAAAGGAAGTGAATTCATTATGATTCTAGTAATAGTAGTTAGCTCCATGCAAAGATTATAATATGTGAAAAACTTTTGCCTGGAGCCAATATATCAACAGTAAGTTTTTCATATTATAATAGGTCTTTGCATCTTCATTTAGATATTAAATGTAGAGTGGAGCGAAGAAATTATGAAATATGAAAAAGCGCAAAATATACTGCCATATAATATAATTGAACTAATTCAAAAATATACAGATGGTGGATATATATATATACCAAGAAAAAATGAAAATAAAAAATCATGGGGAGAAAATACTGAGACTAAAAGATATCTTAGTGCAAGAGATAAAGAAATTTTTAATAAGTATTCATCTGGAATGTCCGTTAAAATTTTAGCTGAGCAGTATTTTTTAACTGAAGGTAGTATTAGAAGAATAATAAGGAAACAAAAAAATTCTACTTAATATAAGAGAAAAGGCATATTTTTCACAGTCATTACTATGGAGAATATGCTTTTTTTCAGCATGATTATAAACATTACAGATTTATTCTTAAACTTGGTCTTCATATTACATGATGATATCATTTATTATGAGGACACAAGGAGATGTAAAATATGAGTATTTTAACAATTGAAAACATGAGTCATTCATTTGGCGATAGGATTTTATTTAACGATGTATCTTTTAGGTTATTAAAAGGAGAGCATATTGGCCTTGTTGGTGCTAATGGAGAAGGAAAATCGACTTTTATGAAAATAATTACTGATCAAATATTACCAGATAAAGGCACTATTGAATGGAATAATAAATTCAGTATTGGTTATATGGATCAATTGGTTGATTTGAAAGAAGGAATTAATGCGTTAAATTTCTTAAAAGAAGCATTTGATAATTTATTTAATATAGAAAGTAAAATTAATAGTCTATATATTGATCTTCAAAATATGAGTGAGAAGGATATGGAAAAATCTTTAAATAAAATTGCTATTATGCAAGAAATATTAGATAAAAATGATTTTTACAGTATCAATTCAAAAATACAGGCAACTGCAGTAGGTCTTGGAATTAAGGACCTTTTAGATAAAGATGTTTCAACTTTAAGTGGCGGGCAAAGAACTAAGATTTTACTCGCTAAATTACTTTTGCAAAAGCCAGATATTTTATTACTGGATGAGCCGACTAATCATTTAGATGAAGAGCATATTGAATGGCTAAAAAATTACTTAGTAAATTATGAAAATGCATTTATATTAATATCGCATGATAATGTTTTGTTAAATAATGTGGTAAACGTAGTTTATCATCTTGAGCACAAAGTATTAACAAGATATGAAGGGAATTATGACTATTTTATTAAACTATACGAAATACGAAAAGAACAGAGATTGATTGAATATAAAGAACAACAAAATGAAATAGAAAAGCTTGAAGATTATATAAGAAAAAATAAAGCAAGAGCCTCAACTTCAAAGCAAGCTAAATCAAGAGAAAAGAAACTTAATAAGATTGAAAGAATAGAAATAAAAAAAGAAATTATAAAACCTCATTTTAATTTTAAAACTGTAAAAATGCCAGAAAGTATAATCCTTGAAGTAAGCAACTTGATTATCGGATATAACAGACCTTTAAGCAAACCTTTAAACTTAAAAATGAAAAGAGGACAAAAAATTGCAGTAACAGGAGCTAATGGATTAGGAAAGACTACTCTGCTAAAAACCTTACTTGGAATGCTAAAACCTATAAATGGTGAAATCACTTTAAGTGAGCATAGAAAAATAGGATATTTTGAGCAGGAAATTGCATGGAATAGCACTAATTCAGTTTTATATGATGTTTGGAGTGAGTTTCCTCACCTAACTCAAACGGAGGTAAGAAGAGAATTGGCCAGGTGTGGATTAACAAGGCAGCATATAGATAGCCCTATTAATATATTAAGCGGAGGAGAGCAGGCTAAAGTCAGATTATGCAAACTTATTAATGAATATACAAATGTATTAGTATTAGATGAACCAACAAATCACCTAGATATTAATGCTAAAAATGAATTAAAGCGTGCATTAAAAGAATATGAAGGAAGTATGATTTTAGTATGTCATGAGCCGGAATTTTATAAAGATATTGCTACAGATATATGGGATTGTGAAGAGTGGGGGAGTTTTAGTATATAAAAGTTTTAAATAGAAAATAATTATACAACAATTTTTAAACGAAGATGGATGGCTAGTAACAGCAGTATATGAGTATTTGGAAAGTTCAATTTCCATGTTTGGTTATTCAAAGAATGATATTGCTGGTTCTTGTGAATTTCTTAGCTATGGCTCAAATGACGAATCTATTTGGGAATCAAAAATTTAAAACTTTGACCAGTAAGTACTTAATTAAGACTAGAATATAGAAAAGTAATTACTGAATAGGTAATTGTTCTAGATTAGAATATTATAAGAGATAAAGGAACAAAATCATAAATTAATCCTAAGTAGAATTAGATTTTTAATTCTACTTAGGATTTTTTGGTCATTAGGTTTATAAAACTACTTTTTAAGAGATGGGCGTCAATTAAAGGAAAAATGATTAATTAATATTTCTATAAATGGGCTTTAATTCTATTAATCGTACTTCATGTGGTTCTAGTTCGGCAGTTATTGTTAGTGAATTATGTTCAGTATTGATGATTTTCTTTTGAATTCTTGGTAGTGATACAGATTTTAGATAATCAATATCAGTCTTATTTTGTAATGGCAATCCACCTAATTCAAGCCATTTATCAAAAGAGCTTCCATAATTCTTATTAACGATAGTCTCAGTTAGCTCATAACAGATTTCAGAAAGATTTATAAATGGAAGAATTACTTTTAATATATTTGTTTTTGGAAATGGTGTATATCGATTAGTAAAAGTCATATCAAACACTTCACCTGCTGCATATAGTTTTGAATAGTGCTGGTAATTATATAAGATAATTTTAATCGAAGATCCATTTGTAGTTATAAAGAAACCATCACCTTTTTGAAGCAATATATCACCAAGATTATTAAGCATTTTAAAAACATAATAATGAGATTTTTTTATTCCGTTATAGGTGAAAACACCTTGTCCACCATGGTACAATTCGTTTTTCATTTTTACTTCCTCTGTAAAATCAGATAATTGCCAATAACCGAAACTTTCAAGATTATCATAATTTTCTAATATATTTTTTGCAATATAAGCTGATTTATAGGTGGTATCATTTATCAGTTCATTATTAGAAATCGAAGAATTCCACCCTATTAAGTATAGTTTTTCAGTTTTCCAATCCTTTTCTTTGATTCTTTTTCTAATACATTGAATATTTTCTTTTAAAGAATTTTCAGATTCTACATATACAAGATATTTTTGCATTTCTAAATGAAGTTTTTTCGAAAGAGTAGTAGAATCACCATCTGGAAAACTCATAGGATAAAAATGCATAGTTAAAAAATCTGGTATGCAGTTATTTGATTTGCAGAAATTCATAAAAGTGTCCATCCAGTCATTTGAACCTGCCAATGTGTTAGAGAAAACAGGTGAACTTCCAAAATTAATGCAAGGATCAATATTCTTTAATGAGGTAAATGTCTCTTTAAAAAGAATAAAAAAATCATTGCTATTTTCAAAGCCAAACATTTCTATTAAATCAGGCTCATTCCATAAGAAAAACGGCCAAGATTCAACTTCTTTTTTGCCATAGCGGGAAATTAAATGTTTGATAAGTTCTTCGATAATATAAGTCCACTTTTCTATGCTTTTAGGAAGGCTAATAATCGAGTTAATAAAAAACATTGTACGAGAAGGATCCAGTGCAAGTTGTTTTGGCATAAATGAAAGTTCCATAAAAGGTTTTAATTTAATTGAAAGAAGAAAATCTACTACTAAATCAATATAAGTAAAGCATAGTTCAGATTCACCATCTTCATTTTCAGAATAAAACATCATCTCATCATCGAATAATCCATGAAAACGGATATATCTAAATCCAATATCTTTTTGCATTTCACGGAGCATATCTTGATTTTCAGAAATTAAGATATGTTTTGCCTTTCCAATACAGATAAGAGTTTTAAATGTATGCTTTAACTGAACTCCCTTTATTGAAATATCAATTGGATTTACTTCACATATTGTAGTATGGTGTTTAGTCGCCTCTGGAATAATAACGTCATGTTTTAGATAATCTACTAAACGATTAAATGAAGTATTATGGCGTAAAGCAAAATAATTTACACTTTCCGTAATTTTCTTTTTTGTGCCAAGATCATATGCATCCATATTTTTTCGATATGAACTTGGAAGGCAGAAGTATTTGCTTTTGAATGAAGAAACAAAGGAACGTGTATTAGAAAAACCATTTTTTTCTGCAATATATTCAATTGTTAAGTTAGGATCAGTTAAATCTTTCATTGCATGAGAAAGTCTTATTTCTATTAGGTAATCACTAAAACTAATGCCTATAAAATCTTTAAATATCTTTGAAATATATGGCATAGATAGATAAAACTCATCTGATAAAGAATTCAGAGAAATTTTATTTCTATAATTTTCGCTTATATAATGTAATATATTTTTTATTCTCTCTGAATTTTTATTTATATCGGTAGAATTTGCAGAATCCTCCACTTTAAAAGTGCTAGTTAATATATATAACAATTCATAGATATATGATTTATTCAAAAGTTCAACATTCTCGTCTGGGTTAACATTAGATTTTACAATTAAGGCAAGAAGGCGCTTTAATCGTATAAATTTCTTTTTATCTGCTTCTATAGATGAATTGCAATCAAACCTATTTTGGGCAAAGCGAGAAATTTCAGGGTCCAATGCAGAAATATCAATTTTTAGTGATAATACTTCACATTTTTTCCCATATAAGGAATGTACATCAAACATATTTATAAGAATAAGATCGTCTTCATGTAAAGTATATTGCATATTACGACACTGAACTCGAACGCTGCCAGCTAATATATATATTAGCTCTATGCTTTTATGCCAATAGCGTTCTAGGTTTTCAATTGCTAGAACGGAAAATTCCATGGGAGACGAGGTTTTAAAAGTTATAAGTTCCTGATTTATATTCATAAAATACCTCCATAAGAGATAATATATAAATTTTAACTCATCTAATATATGATGTGATAAATTTATAGCATTATCAAGAAAGGATTATAACATATAATAAAGCAAGATGAAAATGATTATGTAAAATTTTAATATTTTTACTGTTAAAATTTAATGAATGCTTGCGAAGTTATAATCTTTATTAAAAAATAAATAGAAATTTACAGTTAATAAAATATAATACCTAATTTTTTATATAATTGTTGAATGCTAAAATAGTAACGAATGATACGTTGTGTATAGATTTTACATTAACGCAATAATTGGAGGTATAAAACATGAAAATTTTAGGTATTTCAGGTGGAAGAAAAGATAGTAATAATGATGCTATGTGTAAAGAAGCTTTAATAGCAGCGAAGGAAATGGGGGCAGAAATCGAATTTGTTCGTTTATTGGATTTAGATATAAAACCTTGTACAGGCTGTACAGCTTGTGTTAACTCACTTATGACAGGAAAGGGAAATATGTGTGCCTTAAAAGATGACTTTGATTGGTTATTAGATAAGATGTTAGATGCAGATGGAATAATTTTTGCAAACCCTATTTTTTGTAAAGGTGCTCCAAGTGCATTTTTAACAATTAGGGATCGTTTTGGGCCAAGAATGGATAGAGGGAATAATGTTGTAGCTACTAAGATTGCAGAGGAAACAGGCGGTAAAGCTCCAGATCCAAGAATTCTAAAAGATAAGGTGGTTTCTTATATAGGAATTGGAGGTTCAGATTGGGTTACAGCATTCCAATGTGATTCAGGAATCCAAGCATTGACTCCTATGTGGAAAGTTATAAATAATGAAGTTTTTCCATGGTCAACTGCAATAATCGTAGATGATGAGAAAGTTTCAAAAGTCCATGAAATAGGAAAGAATCTTGCAGAAGCTGCAAAAGACATTGAAAATGCTTCTTATAAGGGTGAAGAAGGCGTATGTCCACATTGCCATAGTAGAAATTTCTTCTTAGATAGAGAATCTACACATGCTGTCTGCTGCCTATGTGGTATTGAAGGTGAAGTTAAGATAGTTGAAGGTAGAGTAAGATTTGAATTTCCAGAAGAACAATTAAGCCACGCTCATGATACATTGTCAGGAAAGTTTATTCATGCTGATGATATTAAAAAGACAGTTGAAACAACTATGAATTTAAGGAAATCAGAAGAGTATAAGAAGCGTTTAGAAAATTATAAAAATTTTATTACATCAATTAAGCCAGAAAAATAGGTGGAATATTATTTTATAAAATAGGAGCGAAATGAGTAGCTTTAGAATAAAAATATCATTTTATTCGAATTAATATTCTGTCCACGACTAAAAAGATTTTTATTATCATGGAAAAATTAGAGGTTAGTGCTGTTAAATTAAAATAGTATTAGCCTTTTAAATATTTATATATAATCTATTTTGAACTTTCAATAATAACGAAATATTCATATTAATTAAAGCCCCAGAATTTAGGTGGTTATTTTGGCTTAATGAATTTATTAAGTGCTAGAACAGAGTAAAGTTTTATTGTTATAATGATAAGAGAGGTTTAATTAAGGACATCTAAAACGAGTATGTTTAAATGGCAACTTAGGATATTATTGGAATGAAATTCGACAATTTATATTAAGAATCATTGATTTTCTTACATGAATATGATAATATTTCTATATATTAGGTAAGTGTATTTATAAAAAATAGAACAATTGGAAGCGATGAAAAATTCTCTATATCTGGGCGCTTTGAGAATTTGGAGCTAGTTGTGCAACCGACCAATTAAAACTTAGTAATACATAAATATATTAAGTTTTTGTTGGTTTTTTATTTTTAATTAATCATTCTAATAAATATATTGTAATAATGAAATTATATTTAAGATTCTAGTATGAAGATAAGGGGGACAATAAAATGACGTGGCTTAATAATTTAAAGGTAGGTAAAAAATTAACTTTACTTATAATTTGCTCTTTAGTAGGATTATTTGCAGTGGGAATAACCGGTTACTATTTTTTACAAACGTCTAGTAAAAGTATGGAGGTCATGTATAGTGAAAGACTGCTATCAAGTGAATGGCTTAGTGAGTCTAGAGTACATGCAAGGGCCATTTCAGCTGACATTTTTAGAATTATGGTAACTACTGATAAAAATGAAAATAGTAATTTAACAAAAGATATAAATGCTCGTGCCGAAGAATTTAACAATTATATGGCTCTTTATAAAAAATTGAAATTAGATGATTTTGAGGCTGATAAGATCAGTAAGATTGATAGTAATTTAGCTAAATATAGGGAGGGGAGAAAAGTAGCACTAGATTTAGCTGGTGAAAACAAAAATCAAGAAGCCTACGAATACTATGAGAAGAACGTTGAATCATATGCTGATACTTTCTTAGCTGATTTAGTTGAACTTGGAGAACATAATAGACAAATTGCTGAAAAAATAAACTCTCAGGATAAAACAAATTTAAAAATTGCAACAGTAACATTTTTAAGCATTGTAATTATAGCTTCAATTCTAATAATTTTATTGGGAATATTAATAACAAAACGTATCACAAAGAGATTAAATGATTTTGTAGTATTTATAGGTGCTTTATCCCAAGGTGATTTTTCTATAGAGATAAAAGAAGATAATCTTAAGGATAAGAGTGAATTTGGTGTTGTAACTAATGCTTTAGATAAGATGACCAAAAACATTATTGAACTAATAAAACAATTAGGAAATACATCTGAGCAGTTAGTATTATCATCTGAAGAGCTTACAGCAAGTGCTGAGCAATCAGCAGATGCATCAAATCTAGTTGCATCCGCAGTAACAACAATGGCACATGGAGCAGATGAGCAATTTTCTTTTGCTAATAGTACAAACAAAGTGGTTGAAAACATATCTAATAAGATAAATGTAGTATCTGAAAATACAAAATCTGTTTCATCTTTAACAGATAAGGCAAAAATATCAGCAAATGCTGGTGAAGATGCTGTAGAGAAGGCAATGAATCAAATGGAAATAATAGAGAAAAAGACTAGTGAAACATCGCTTATTATAAGCGAGCTTGAAGAGAAATCAGTGAAAATTGGACAAATACTTGATACAATCCAAGGTATATCAGAGCAAACAAATCTTCTAGCATTAAATGCGGCAATAGAATCTGCAAGGGCTGGGGAAGCAGGAAAAGGTTTTAGTGTAGTAGCGGAAGAAATTAGAAAGTTAGCAGAACAATCACAAGAGGCAACTAAAGAAATAGCTGGAATTATTAATGATGTGCAAAATAAAACCAATAGTGCAGTTGCTGTTATGAATGAAAACTCAAAAGAAGTTAAAACAGGAGCAGATGTCGTTGATGTTGCAGGAATAAGTTTTAAGGAAATCCTTCAAATGATAATAGAAATATCTAGTCAGATTCATGAAATATCAGATTCTATCACTGAAGTAACTGTTGGAACTAAAGAATCTGTTGATTCAGTAAATAATATTAAAAACATAAGTAGTAATATAGCTGATGAGACTCAAACAATATCGGCAGCTGCTGAGGAACAATTAGCATCTGTTGAGGAGATAGCTTCATCTAGTAAACTTCTATCTCAAATGTCTGAAGAGTTAAGAAGGATTATAGCTAAGTTTAAAATATAGTTATTTAAAAAATACTTATTTATAAGAGAAATAATGCTGATATATATCGAAGATGTATAAACTAGGAATGTGATAAGGAATCAATTTAAATATAAAATTTAAATAATCTAATGATTATAGTTAATTTATTTTTTAAAGTAATTCAATATTCTAAATGCTGATTCTAAATAATCTAGGCACTTACGTATAACTTGTAAGTGTCTATTTTATTGCAGTTTTTATACTAGAGTATATTAATCATACAAAAGAAAACAATAAAAATGGAGGTGATACAAGTATGAAGAATTTAACCGACAAGGAAAAAGTATATTATGAAAAACATTTAAGACAAGATATAGCAGCAGAATTTGAAGAAGAAAAAGATTCGGGAAATCAACCAGAAAATCCAGGCAGATATCATTTTACCCAAGATTACAATTACCCAATATCATCAAGAAAAAGATAGATGCTAGGATATCTATTAATTGTAAATAAGAAAATATACATTTGTAGTATTACATTAAATTAGAGGTAATGCTTTTTATTATTAAATATAGCTAGTAAAATAAATGTTTCTGTATTTAACTAAGACAAAATTCTAAATTATAGAGGGATTTATTTTGGAAGGAAAAAGCGTTTAGAATTATTCTAAGCGCTTTTTTTGGCATCCTAATCATAGTATTTTATGGTGCTTTATAGATTCATTGAACTTTAAATTAATATTTATTTGTCTTATAATCTCTGGCACGTTTACTAATATAGTAAGTATGGCGCCAACTATATAAAATATTTCATTTTCATTATTTGGCATCATAAACACCTCATTTACTTTTAATATATTAGATACACTTAAGAAATGTTAAACAATATATACAGAGAACAATAGAAAATTAGGTTATAAAACAGATGTGGAGTTATTAATCCAGAAATATATAACTTTCATGCGTTCATAATATTAAGTAATTACATTTGAAGTTCTGAGGTTATACATAGAATATATGTAAATAATATGAATATTTTAGCTAAAACATATTTATGTAACAAGTGATACATGAATTTTACTATTTAAGGGTTATACTAATAAAAAAGTAAAGGGGGTAAATATTTGGAATATTTAAAAGAAAAAGAGATGATGATTAGTAGAATGAGGCAAGCCTTATGCAAAATTATGAGCGATGAAGAAAATTTATTAGATTGGGAGGTGATTAGTGCTTGTAGAAGATTAAATTTTGCACTGAATGAGTACAATGAATTGCTAAGGAGAACAATTAAATAATATACTCTTATATGGAAAATTGTCAGAGTGGTTTAATGGGCTGGCTTACTAAGCTAGTGAGCGTAAAAGCTCCACAGGTTCGAGTCCTGTATTTTCCAACAACTTATATTATAGTTTGTAATATATGCTTATAGCGAAATGTGAATAAAGCAATTGAGGCGATCTAGTTAAGAAGTTCTAGTTTGCCTCTTTATTATTTAACTTAACCGGTTACATATATCCCCAAGTATTGAATTAATATGAAATAAATGTTGAAATTAATTGGAAAATATAATAAAATATTAACCATGTAGTAATTAATGTATTGCTATATGAAATTAAATACTATATTTTAGGGGGAATAATAATGAAAAAAATCAAAAGAATTTCTACCATATTGTTAGCTGTTATGATGTTAACAATAATGCTAGTAGGTTGCGGAACAAAAGCAACTCCAGAAGAAAGTGCTAAAATATTTTTAGATCTACTTTTAAAAGATGATAAAACTAATATGGACAAGATAGGGATGAAGGAAGAAGATTATACTGAATTTAGAAGTAGCTTTGATGATGGAATGATGATGGCCCTTGGAAACTCAGGTTTAGATGAAAGCATTCTAACAGATGATATAAAAAATTCTTTTAAGAAAGATATTATTACAGGATTAACTAAAGTGGAATATGAAGTGGTTTCTGCATCAACAGATAAGGACACATCAAAAGTTCAAGTTAAAATAAAAGGGTTTGATATGAAGAAAATCACTGAAAATGGCCAAAGTGAAATAATGAAAAAAGTTACTGAAAACCCTTCAATGACTAAACAACAAATATATACAGAAGCTTTTAAGCTTATAGGGGGCAGTATGGCTTCTGGAATATTAAAAGAAGAACCACAGACAGTAACAATAACATTAACTAAAAAAGGCGGTGCTTGGTTACCGGGTGAAGATGATGTTGTAACATTAATGAAGGCAATTGCCCAATAGAGTAAAACAAAAAGCAGTAGTTAGAAGAAATTTTTCTACTGCTTTATTTATTTCTTAAAATTTATAAATAAATGTGATAAAATGTAGTTGTGAAAGTTGAATTATCTTCAATTTTTACTTTAGATCCCATTAAGTGCAGTCATTAACTTGACTGCATTTTTTTATTCTTTAGGAAATTATAATGCAATTAAATTTGTGGATAACTTTATAGTAGTATATTTTACTATGGTTAATACTATAAAAGAATAAAAAAATAGATCATATTCGCCTGCATAAAATGTTCTTTTTTGAGTAAATACATTTAAAAGCAGTAGATCAAAAAGTTTAACTGCTGCTTTTGGTTTTGAAATTATATTGCTGCTATTGTGTAAAAAATTTAAAGTATATGAATTGGGAAAGTTTTTAGGAGAAAGTAACAGGAGTATTCCCAAAAATTATAACTGAATAGCCATAGTTAAAAGGTTTGAGAGTTTGTTCGTTTGATTGAGAATCTAGCCTTGTAAGTTCTCTCATGTATTGATTATTATCAATGACGAAAATAATAACTCTGCCATTAGGGTCATTAATTCTAGCCGTCACAGGAGAACCTATTGGTAGATTAATATCTCGTACATTATAAATACCTTGACTTAAACTTATGGGAGCAGCACTGGTATTTTGAGCTAAATTAGTAAATGACAATAATAAAAATATAAAAAACACTATAGTAGATTTTTTCATAAGATATTTCCCCTTCCATAGTACATTTAAAGCAAAATTTACTAGTGAAATAAGTTCCTTTGAAGGATCTGAATTAAGTAATTTACTTAATAGAATTAATCATTTTAATATATTCCAACATTAGTTATGCGTAATTCATAAAAAAGTATTCAATTACTCATTAGTTTGGATAATAATTAATCACCTATATGTGAATTTATAAATAATAATAAAGCTCAAAGGACTTATATCATTTCTTTGAGCTTTATTTATAGTGATTGCAGATTATGTTGAATTTTTAGTCTTTTTAGATTTTATTAGGCTATTTCGATTTAGATATGAATATTTCTGCAATAAATTATTAGATTTTAATGAACTTTTCTTATATTGTGCTGATTTATGTAAGCCATAAACAGAAATGTGTATATAAATTTATATAAAATACATAATTTATTATATTTCCTATTAAATGTAAAATGGATAAAATAAGTATGTAACCGATTTAAACTAATTTTAAAATTATTCTAATAACTCTAAGTTCTTTTCAGAAAATTAATTTTATTATTATTAAATCTTAAGTAACTTATTAACAGAATATCATTGGGGTAAACACTGAAAATGTCAGCACATTATAAAAAAGTGAAAGTGAGTGATTAAAAGAAACGGTAATATTCAAGTAGTATACAGGAAAGTAGAAGAAATAAAACTATTTTATGGTGTAATGTAACTTAAAGGTTATAATCAAAAGGGGGAAATGAAAATGAAAAAAAGAGGATTAAAATTATTTTTAGCGTCATTAATGTGTTGCACTCTTGCACTTTCTGTTGTAAACGTAAACGCATATGCAGCAGCAACAGACTATTGGCAAAATTGGACAGACGGTGGTGGAACAGTAAACGCAGTTAATGGATCTGGCGGTAATTATAGCGTTAATTGGAGTAACTGCGGCAACTTTGTTGTTGGTAAAGGCTGGAATGCTGGATCATACACTAGAGTAATAAACTATAATGCTGGTCAATTTGCACCTTCAGGTAATGGTTATTTATCATTATATGGATGGACAAGGAACTCACTTATAGAATATTACGTTGTTGATGACTGGGGAACTTATAGACCGACTGGAAATTACAAGGGTACTGTAACTAGTGATGGAGGCACATACGATATATATACTGCTACTAGAACTAATGCACCTTCTATCGATGGAGTTACAACTTTCCAACAGTTCTGGAGTGTTAGACAATCTAAGAGATCAATTGGTACTAATAATACCATTACTATGAAAAATCACGCTGATGCATGGGGAAGTAAAGGAATGACTTTAGGTTCTAGTTGGGCTTATCAGATGATAGCAACAGAAGGATATCAAAGTAGTGGAAGTGCTAATGTAACAGTATGGGAATAGATTGTCTAGAAATATGAAGATGATTTATACTTAAGTGATTTGAAATTATTAAAAAATTTTTACTCATTTTTAAGGCTGATTAGAATTATAGTTAGCAGATTTATAGATTGAAAATACTTACCTGTATATTGCTTAAATATTACCTTTAAGGCTTGATTAATAAGTCTTAATATTTCAGGGGTCGTTTCTCGAAAGATGAACGGCCTTAAACATTCAGTTAGTAAAATTAACTTTGAGATATTATTTCACATAAATTTTATATGAATTTGAAGGAGGTATATTAATGAGAAAATTATTAATATTTCTTTTAATGATAATAATGGTTTTTGTCAGTGCTTGTTCTAAAGAAATAAGTGATAATCTTGTATTGGTCAAAGGTGGAGATTTTGTAAATACAAAGTCAAACTATTATGGAAAAAACATAAAGTTATCGGATTTTTATATAGGTAAGTATGAAGTTACTCAAAAGGAGTGGAGTGAAATCATGGGAAGTAATCCATCACAATTTAAAGGTAATAACTTACCTGTAGAAATGGTGAGCTGGTATGATTCTATTGAATACTGCAATAAAAGGAGTCTAAAAGAGGGGCTGAAGCCGTATTACAATATAGACAAAGATAAAAAGGATCCTGATAATAAAAATAATAATGATGATATAAAATGGATAATAATGATTAATGAAGGAGCTAATGGTTATCGCTTGCCAACAGAGGAAGAATGGGAATATGCTGCAAGTGGAGGTCAGATGAGTAAGAATTATATATACAGTGGAAGCAACAATGCAGATGAAGTAGCTTGGTATTGTAGAAATGCTGGAGATAAGTATTTAACAGGGAATTGGAATTGGCCTGAAATACAAAATAATAATAACAAAACAAAATCTATAGGTATGAAGAAACCGAACGAATTAGGACTATATGATATGTCTGGCAATGTAAGAGAATGGTGTTGGGACTGGTATAAAGGTTTGGATATTAGCAGCGTATCTGTGAAAGTAACTAAAGGCGGAGGCTGGATTGGCGATGTTACTTGTGGAGAGGCAGCGTTTAGAGGAAAGTATGATGCAAGTGGCAAGGCTCCAGATCAAGGTTTTCGAGTGTGTCGAAGTAAGTAAGAGATAAGAGCTATAGCTAAAAATGATAATTATTAGAGATGTACTTAAATTTATGATATTAGCAAACGCATAATTAATAGAGAAAGACACTATAATAAAAAGTAAGACATGATTCTAATCTAAGATAAAGAGAAGGAGGAGAATTAGATGAATGAAAATCAAATGAACCGAATACATACAGGTAAAGGGTTTATTGCAGCTTTAGATCAAAGTGGTGGCAGTACTCCAAAAGCGTTACTTGAGTATGGGATTAAAGAAAACAGTTATTCTAATGAGGATGAAATGTTTGGATTAGTACATGAAATGAGAAAACGCATAATAAAGAGTCCGGCATTTACGTTAGAATATATTTTGGGTGCTATATTATTTGAAGATACAATGTATCGTACTATTGACAATCAATATACACCTGATTATCTTTGGAAGGAAAAAAATATTGTCCCTTTCTTAAAGGTTGATAAAGGCTTAACTGAAATTGAAAATGGTGTCCAACTCATGAAACCAATAAGTAATTTAGATGACCTTTTAAAACAGGCAGTAGAAAAAAATATTTTTGGAACAAAAATGCGCTCAGTTATTAAGGAAGCAAATGCTAAAGGAATTAAAATGTTAGTTAATCAGCAATTTGAAATTGGTAAACAGATTGTAGAAGCAGGTCTTGTTCCTATTATTGAGCCAGAAGTTGACATCCATAGCACTGATAAGGAAGAATCTGAAAAACTTTTAAAACTTGAAATTTTAGAGCAATTATCAGAACTTGATGAAGAAACAAAAGTGATGCTTAAACTTTCAATACCAACTCAAGATAATTTCTACATTGATTTAATAGATGATCCACATGTTGTCAGAGTAGTAGCTTTATCAGGTGGTTATAGTCAAGCAGAAGCAAACGAAAGACTCGGACGTAATCATGGATTAATTGCCAGTTTTTCAAGAGCTTTATCTCAAGGGCTCACTGCTCAGCAAACTGAAGAAGAATTTAATGGAACAATATCAAAATCAATTAAGGAAATCTATGAGGCATCAATAAAATAATTTAATAATATATATTGTGATTAATTAGTTTTATAAAACTATGTGACTATTTATTGAGGAGTGAACTCTTTCTCTAGTGCCAAAATAATTAGTTACATTTATAAAATGTCGGAATGTAGTGAAAATTAAAACAAAATAGAAATTTGTGAATTAATATGTATTGACACCATATAATAAGGTATGATATACTTCATATAACTTAGGGGAGTAGCTTATAAGCTATAGAGCCAACAACCGGCAATTAAAAATGCCTGGTTCTATACTCCAAATGGAAAGCAAGACCTTTGATACGATTTAGTTGTTACTGAATCAGATCAAAGGTCTTTTTTGTTTAATTAAAACCATGAAATAAATATATTGGAGGGATAAACATGGACATTTATTATATTATTTTAGTTTTACCGGCATTGGCTTTTTCGCTTTATTGTCAATTTAAAGTAAAAGGAACCTTTGACAAGTATAGCAATTATGGTAATGCTAGAGGATTGACTGGTGGAGATGTTGCAAGGAGAATTCTTGATAGAAATGGACTTTATGATATAGCTGTAGTTCCGATAGCAGGTAGTTTAACAGATCACTATGATCCTGGAAAAAAGGTAGTAAGATTATCTGAATCCGTATATTACAGCAATTCTGTTGCAGCCATAGGTGTTGCAGCTCATGAAACAGGACATGCAATACAACATAAAGTACAATATGCACCACTTTCTTTAAGAAGTGGGCTTGTACCAATTGCAAATATAGGTTCAATGGCAGGACCATATATGGCGATTTTTGGATTAATATTTCAAATTCCTTTGCTTGCACAACTAGGTATAGTGTTTTTTACTGGTGCGGTAGCATTTTATTTTGTAACTCTACCAGTAGAATTTAATGCAAGCAAAAGAGCAATATCAGAGTTGGAATCACAAGGGATACTTAGTTTCAATGAAATGGCGCCTGCAAAAAAGGTGCTAAATGCAGCAGCTATGACTTATGTTGCTTCTGCAATAACTGCTGTTGCAAATTTACTTCACCTTGTATTTTTATTCATGGGAAGCAGTGATAGAGAATAATAGGTTATCCGGCATGGATCGTATTAAAGTCATACAATACAGGCCATTTAGTTAAGGCTGTAATTTGTTAATATTAAAGGAGGAACGTTAATGTTTAAAAATAGAAAAGGGTCGCCTAATAAAAATGGATTACCCAATAAAAAGGAGTTACCGAAATACATTATAGCAGCGCTTATAATTACATTAGTAATAAATATAGTTATAAATTTGATTTCTCAGTCAAATCATAAACAAATTGATTATAGTGAATTTCTTACAATGGTAAATAATAAACAAGTAGAATCAGTTGAGATTTATAGTGACAAGCTTGTTATAACACCAAAAAGTGATGAGGATGCTTCAGCTATAAATAAAAAATTATATTATACTGGCAACTTAGATTATCCCCAACTTGTAGACAAACTATATAATGCAGATGTAAAGTTTACTACCCCCGTAAAAAATACTCAGTCTCCAATTATCGGTTTTATACTTTCGTGGATTATACCTTTTGCTATATTCTATATGTTAGGTAATTGGTTTATGAAGTCTTTAAGTAATAAAATTGGGGGAGGCGGAGGAGGATTTATGTCCGTCGGAAAAAGCAATGCTAAGGTATATGTTGAAAAGGCTACAGGAGTATCTTTTAAAGATGTAGCAGGTCAGGAAGAAGCTAAAGAATCTCTTAAGGAGATAGTTGACTTTCTTCACAAACCTGAAAGATATACGAAGATAGGAGCTAAGCTGCCTAAGGGCGCACTTTTAGTAGGACCTCCAGGTACAGGTAAGACATTACTTGCAAAAGCCGTAGCAGGAGAAGCAAAGGTTCCATTTTTCTCACTTTCTGGGTCAGGTTTTGTAGAGATGTTTGTAGGTGTTGGAGCTTCAAGAGTCAGGGATTTATTTGCTCAAGCTGAAAAGCAAGCACCATGTATTATTTTTATTGATGAAATTGATGCAATAGGTAAGAGTAGAGAAGGTAATATAAGTGGAAATGATGAAAGAGAACAGACCTTAAATCAGTTACTTGCTGAAATGGATGGCTTCGATTCTTCAAAGGGAGTTGTTATTCTTGCAGCCACTAATAGACCAGAAGTCCTTGATAAAGCGCTATTAAGACCTGGACGTTTTGATCGTAGAGTTATAGTAGATAAACCAGATCTTAAAGGAAGAGAAAATATATTAAAGGTTCACTCCAAGAATATAATAATGGATGAAAGTGTTAATTTAAAAGAGATAGCACTTGCTACTGCTGGTGCTGTTGGAGCTGATCTTGCAAACATGGTTAATGAAGCTGCTTTAAGAGCAGTAAGAATGGGTAGAGATACAGTTAGGCAGGATGATTTATTTGAGGCAGTCGAAACTGTAATTGCAGGTAAAGAGAAAAAGGATAGAGTAATGACTGAGAATGAGAAAAGCCTTGTTGCATTTCACGAAGTTGGACATGCATTAGCTTCAGCGCTTCAGAAAAAGACTCAGCCAGTTCATAAGATTACCATTGTTCCAAGAACAATGGGAGCACTTGGATATACTATGCAGATGCCAGAGGAAGAAAAGTACCTTATGTCTAAAGATGAATTGCTAGAACAGATAGTTGTTCTACTTGCAGGAAGAGCAGCTGAAGATCTTGTGTTTAATGAAATAACTACAGGTGCTTCAAATGATATTGAAAGAGCTACTAGTATTGCAAGACAAATGGTAACAATGTATGGAATGTCAGAAAAATTTGGTATGATAGGACTTGAATCAATTCAAAACAGATATCTTGATGGCAGACCAGTAAGAAATTGTTCAGATGAAATATCTGCTGAAGTTGATCGTGAGGTTATGAATATAATCAATGAATCCTACGAAAAGGCAAAAAATCTTTTAAAGGCTAATATGGAGGCTTTGGGTAAAATATCATCGCATCTTATTTTCAAAGAAACCATAATGGGTGATGAATTTATGAAAATTCTAAACTCAATTCAAATAGATGAGCCAGTTAATGTTTAAAATTAAGAAAGTTTCCTGATAAAAATTTTTATGATACTCAAAAAATAAATATTCTTCAGAATATTAGAGTATATATTCTGAAGAATACTAGAATATATATTCTAAACCATATATATTCTTAAGAATATGCTGGAATAATGCCAATCTTAGAGAAAGGTATGTGAAATTAAAGCAAGGTGATAATAATTATTTAATAACCAGCTTAAGCTCATAAATTTCATTCAATGTTCATAAAATATGATTAGTAATATTTTATAAATATAATAAATAACATAAAATCATGTTATGAATAAATATGGGGGAAATAAAATGAGAAAGTTAATATCTGGTGCTTTAGTGATAATTTCAGTATTAGTTTTAAGTCCAACTGGAGCTAGTGCTGAATGGAGACAAGATAATAATGGCTGGTGGTATTCAGAAGGAAATTCATATGCTAAGGGATGGAGAGACATTAATGGAAAGACGTATTATTTTGATTCAAATGGATATATGAAAACAGGATGGGTGCAAGATAATTATTATGATACTTGGCATTATTTTTATCAAGATGGAGCTATGGCACATGGTACTGTAGTTGATGGATATGAATTAGATGAAGATGGAATTTGGATTAAACCATCTAAAGAAGCTGAGGAAGCAAGAAATTTAATATTAAAAGAAGACAGTAATTATATTTCAAAAATGAATGATGCTTATGGAGCTAGGCTGACCAAAAGATATCTTGAAGGGAATATTAAAAAGTTCATAGCCAGCGATAAATGGAATCTACCAGTAGAGGATGTATATGTGTTTAGCCTTACAGGCTCTCATGATTCAGAATTCTGTGGATACATGGTTGGGAAGACAAGTGAAAATGTATATTGCGTACCACATCAAGGAGGACTTTCAATATACCAAATAAAGAATAATGAAATAGTAAAGACTTATAAGTGGCTTGATAGCTATGGATATGATGGTAACTGGCGTGATTTAGACAAAGATAAATAATTTTAAGTAAAGTTGATTTTTTCATTAAAGAGTTTATAGATATATTTGTATTATGAAAATCCAAGGTTCATCAGCCTTGGATTTTTAAGTGTGTACAATTTTATAATTCATGCTTAAAGAATATGCTAAAGAATAATACATAAATGCAATTACAACATTACTAAATCATAGGCAAGTCATTTAATAATTCCATTAATATGTTATTGGTTATTAGATAAAATCTGTAAAACTTCATTTATATCTGGAAGTTGTTCTGATGGATAAGCTTTTATCCATTGAACTTTACCATCTTCATTTATGATTATGTTGGCACGCGCTGATATTCCCTTAGTTTCATCAAATATTCCATAGTCACAAGCTATTTTACCATGAGGCCAAAAATCTGATGGAAGACTAACATTCTTAATTTGGAGAACGGTTGCCCATGCTTCTTTACAAGGCTGAGAATCTACACTGAATCCAAGTGGAACAGTGTTGAGATTTTGAAATTTCTCAAAATTAGTTTCTAATGCTCGCATTTGATCTGTACATACTGGTGTCCAAGCTAGAGGATGCCAGGAAAGAAGTACTTTTTTTCCTTTAAAATCAGATAACTTTATATCCTGTTTTTTATTATCCTTTGCTTTAAAATCTGGTGCATCTGCACCCATTGTAATTGGAGTCATTATAATCTTCCTTTCTCTTTAAATTCTCTTAATATAGAATTCCCTAAACAATAATTTTTATGAAAATTAAGAAGAAAAGGTATAAAAGAGTTATTTTCTCTAAAGATTATTCTAGATAAATAATAAGTGAAGCTTTAGAAAAATCAAAGACCATGCACAAAGTATATAAAAATATACCACTTACAAGTGATAACTAACCACTTACTGCTATCGTGTTTACAACGTAAAAGTCAGCCAATATAATAAAGATGTGGGGAGTGAAAATATGAAAATACGGGTTGAACTTGATAATGAAATTAAAGAAAATGAAGTTATTATTAAATGTAATGAATTAAATGAAGAGGTTAGAAATATCCAAATTGTGCTTGGTGAGCTGCTGTCACAAAAAAAGCATATAACCTTTTACAAAGGAGAAACAGAGTATTATCTTTCACTGGAAGAAATTTTGTTTTTTGAAACTGAAGAAAGCGGTATTTGTGCACATACCATTAATAATATATATAACGTAAAGTATAAGCTATATGAACTCGAGGAATTATTGCCAGGATATTTTATGAGAGTTTCAAAATCAACAATACTAAATACAAATCATATTTACTCCATAACAAAAAGCATATCATCATCAAGCAGAGTTGAATTTCAAAATACTCACAAACAGGTGTATGTTTCAAGATATTATTACAAGCCATTAAAAATTAAATTATTAGAAAAGAGGAAATAATGATGAAAAAAGAAAGAGTCTTCTGGGGAATTTTATTTATACTAGCAGGTATTTTTATGGTTATAAGTAAACTTGGATACTTCCCAGATATAAATGCATTTAGTTTAATATTAACAGTTTTTTTAGTAGTAGTCATTGCGAAAAGTATACCTCATCTTAACTTTTCAGGTATTCTATTTCCAATTGCATTTATTTGTATAATCTATGCTAGACAATTAGGAATTACAGCTATTACTCCTTGGACTGTGCTTATAGCAGCGCTATTTGGTAGCATAGGCCTTTCCATGATTTTTCATAAACATGTTAATTGGATTCATCATAATCATGTTCATGAGGATTATAAATTCGAAAAAATTGACATAGAAGATGAAGGTAATATTATATTTAGAAATTCATTTGGAGCTTGTATTAAATATATAAATACAAATGAATTTGAACAAGCTGATCTTAACTGTTCATTTGGAGCTATGAAGGTGTATTTTGACAATGCAGTTATGAGCAGCGAAAATGCTATAGTAAGAGTTAATGCTTCTTTTTCAGGAGTAGAGTTATATATACCAAGAACTTGGAAGGTTGATAATAAGACTAATGTATTTTTAGGTTCTGTTGATGAAAAAAATAGAAACAATGAGAGATCGACAAATACATTAACGTTAGTTGGAGATGTTAGTTTTTCAGGAGTAGAAATAATTTATATATAAATAAGAAGATGTTAAGAAAAAGTGCTAAATATCATGAGATATAGCACTTTTTTTGTTTAGGAACTACCCATGAAGGCAAAGCATTCACGAATGATGTAGTTCTTTTTTGTGCTCAGATATGGCCATTAGGCTTTTTAATCTCGTTTTTGAATTAACATTCAAAACTTGCTTTTCGCATACAAAAACTGCATTTCATTTACAAATATTCAGTTGTCAATTACAAACATTGCATTTAGATTTACAAAATGGCATTTCGTTTTACAATTGAGTTGATGATCCGGTCTTTTTTTGCTTAAAAACAAATAAATAATGAAAATTAATAAAAATTTATTGAAAAACGATAAATGATGTGATATCTTATATATATAATTTAAAAGTGAGGTGCTTTTTATGAAACGATATTCAACGATTTTTTTAAAGATAGCTGTTATTCTTATCGGAGTTCCAGTTCTTGCTTTATGTATATTTGGGGCAATTCGATTGACTAATAATCCAATAAATCCAGACTATGCAAATATGATATATCCAATTTTAGCAGGTATGCTTGTATCAGTTGTGCCGTTCTTTGCTGCATTGTATCAGACTTTAAAGCTTTTAGGGTATATTGATAAAAACATAGCGTTTTCTGAGTTATCTGTAAAGGCTTTAAAGAATATAAAATACTGTGCAGTTATAATATCTGCATTATATGTGGTGGTAATTCCATTTGTTTACTTGTTAGCAGAGAAAGACGATGCTCCAGGTTTAATAATAATTGGAATGATACCTATCTTTGCTTCATTGGTAATCGCAGTTTTCTCTGCTGTTCTTCAAAGGCTCTTAAAAGAAGCCATAGACATAAAATCAGAAAATGATTTAACAGTGTAAGGCGTAAAGATTAATAATCTTAATGTACAGAATGAAGAATACAGGAGGAAAATAATATGGCGATTATAATTAATATTGATGTTATGCTAGCTAAAAGGAAAATGAGTGTGACCGAGCTTACTGAGAAAGTTGGAATAACAATGGCAAATCTTTCTATACTCAAAAATGGCAAGGCAAAAGCTATTAGATTTTCAACTTTAGAGGCAATATGCAAAGCCTTAGATTGTCAGCCAGGTGATATTTTAGAATTTAGAAATGATATATAAAGATTAAAAGTGAGATACAAATAGTAATGATTTTTATATAAAAGATAAGGAATACAGGAGTTTTTTTTATGAAACGAAGTCTTATCAGAATTATCTATAAAGGCTTTAAAGAATATAAGATACTGTGGAATTACAATCAGTGTTTTATATGTGATATCCATGCCACTCTTATTTCTCATGGCAGATGGAGACGATGCCCTAGGAATAATACTATTTGCATTATTAGTCATTTTTTCCACTAGTATGAGTGCAGTCTTTGCTAATATTTTTGAAAAAAGATGTCATAGCAATAGAATCAGTTAAATGTTAAGTGAATTTTAGTTAAGGAGGCAATATATGAAGATTAAATTAATTCAACCTGCAATGCTACCAAGGCCCATGGATACAAAATTAAAGACCAGAATGTCTCCTTCATTAGCTCTACTCACAATAGCAAATCTTACACCTAAAGAACATGAGATTATTATTGAAAATGAAAATGTTGATACGATAGATTTTGATGAAAATGTTGATTTAGTTGCTATAACTGTTACTGTAGATGTTATGAATAGGGCAGTAGAAATATCAAAGGAATTCCAAAAGCGTGGGGTAAAAGTAATTGCAGGAGGTATACATATAACAGCAGATCCAGAAGGAGCTGTAAATAGCTTTGATGCAATCATTATAGGAATGGCTGAGAGGGTTTGGGAGAAAGTTCTTAAGGATACAGAAAATAATTCAATAAAAAAAATATATTATGATATGGAAAATATTAATGGAAACGAAATAGTATCTCCTGATTATAGTATGATAGATAATAAGAAATATTTATATACTAATATAATTAGTACAAGCAGGGGATGTCCTTTTAAATGTGATTTTTGCTATAATAGCTGCACTAATTCCATTAAAACTTATATTAATAGGCCCATAGAAGATGTAATTAAAGACATTAAAGTACTAAAAACAAAACATATTATGTTTATTGATGATAATTTTATTGGAAATCCTAAATGGACTAAGGAATTATTAAAAGAAATAAAACCTCTAAAGTTGAAATGGAATGCAGCAGTTACATCTAATATAGTGGATATGCGTGATCTATTAGATGAGATGAAAGAATCAGGGTGCCAAAGCCTTTTTATAGGGTTTGAAAGTATAAATAGTAAGTCAATAGAAAGCGTACATAAGGTTCAAAATAGTGTAAGCAGATATGAGAAGCTTATAGATGAGATTCATAAAAGAGGAATAATGATAAATGCAAGCTTTGTTTTTGGATTAGATGAAGATGATGCATCAATATTTAAGAGCACATTAGAGTGGATAGTTAAAAATAAAATAGAAACAGTAACTTCTCATATAATGACTCCTTATCCTGGCACAAAGTTATACTCATCATTATTAAAGAAAAATAGAATAGTAGATTATAATTTATCTAATTATAATACTTCGCATGTTGTATACAAACCAAAGAATATGACAGCAGAAGAATTATATAATGGCTATCTATGGATATATAAAGAAGTATATACGTTTAAGAATATAATAAAGAGACTTCCTAAATCTAAAAAACAATGGATTCCATTTTTAGCTTTTAATTTACTTTATAGGAAGTTTGGAAAGCTAACTGAGTTGGTATGTAATATTGTTTCCTTTGAAGTTATAGGAAGGCTTTCCAGATGGGTTGCTTATAGGATAAAGTAATTGGTAGATGAGTATATGGATGAAATTAATGCCTGACATTGTTAGGCATTATAAAAGTGCCATTTATAGTAAAAGCCAATTTGATTATTTAACTAAGCATAAATTTAGCTTAAATAAATTACTTATTAATTGGTTTTAAAATAAATTTTAATATTTTTTTCCACCAAAGAGATAGAGCACCTAATAAAGTGATGATGAGAAACATTACTATATTGTATATGACATCTATATTTTGAATATTTGAGATTGATTCAAACAATCCAAGTCGTATTAAGTGTAGGATTATAATTGTAAGATATGTTAACGTGTAAATTACTCGAAATATTTTTTTTACTGAGTATAATACTTTTCTCATTCTTTTATTTTTTCTTAATTTCACAAAAACGGTGGTTAACACCACTGTGTATGCAAAAGCCATAGCACACATCACATACATCATTTTGTGTTCATTAGAGTTTGTATAAATTAGCAGAATATAGCTATTCAGTCCAATAACACCAACATACAGTATATCCCACAGAATTAATACCTTTTTTAAAATTACAAATCTATCAGTAAACCTTACTATTGACTCTTGTAATTTTACAATCCAATTCATATTTATATCACTCCAATCCAACTACTTTTATTCTTCACAGCAAATAAAGATAAGTATGCCGCCACAATTGAATATTTAGAAAAAATATATTTTATTAGCTAACGTTCTTTTACTTAAATGAAGGATTTTATAATTGAAATGCTACATAAGGATTGCCATTTCAATAGTAAGCTTAATAATTATATTATACATCTATTTGATTAATAAATAGCGCTAGTTCAGTTCTGTTAGTTAGCTCTAACTTCTCAAATATTTTTGTTAAATAGTTCTTAACAGTACCTTCAGTTAGAAATAGTATACGGCAAATATCTTTATTACTCTTACCTTGAGCAACTAGCTTGGCAACATCTCTCTCTCTTTGGGTAAGTGTTTTTAATTTACTTTCTTGTTCATTTGATTGGATTGGAGTTTGCTCAGTAGTACACATTGAATTAAAAGCTGCAACTATTTTTTTTGTTACTTCAGGATTAAGAAGTATATTTCCATTGTAGGCTGTTTTTATTGCTTTGATTATTTCATCAGAACCAGCATCTTTTAATATATATCCATCTGCACCGTTTCTAATTCCATCAAATATGTACTCATCTTCATTAAAAGTAGTTAATATTATTACTTTTATATTTGTATATTTTTCTTTAATGATTTTAGTAGCTTTAACTCCATCCATTACTGGCATTCTGACATCCATAAGAATTACATCTGGGAGTATGCCGTTATCTAGAATTTCAAGTAAATGGCGACCGTTCTCGGCTTCTTCTATAACATTTACTTTATCATCTAAGCTTAGGATCATTTTAATTCCTTCGCGTATTATTTTTTGGTCATCGACTAAAATAACATTTATCATATCTTATATTTACCTCATTTCATTTATATGTTTATATGGGAATAGATGCTCTTATGCCAAAGCCTAAATTATTATGGCTAAAATAATAGGTGCTACCGCCTAAAGAATTTATTCTATTGTCAATTCCTTTTAATCCATTTGATTTAAGAATATTATTACATCCTACTCCGTTATCTGTAATAATAAGTTCTACGTTTTTATTGGATGTTTTTATTTTTATATCTATTTCTGTTGAATTTCCATGCTTTAGACTATTAGTTACGGATTCCTGTATGGTTTTATATAATGAAGTTTTAATAATTCCACTCAAATTATTAATGCTCTCGTCTTTTATGTAAGAAATTTTTAAATTGCTAACTAAGTAAAAATTTCTTATTAGTTTCTCTATTGAACTGTTTAAATCCATAATTTCACTTTCGGAGTTAAGTAAAGTAACGACTTTTCTAAGATTATTAATACTACCTTTTGCTATCTTTTCAGACTGTGATAATACTTCCTCAACTTTTTGTGGTTTTGTAGTACAAATTTTTTTGGCAAACTCTAGATGCATGGTGAGAGCCATTAGTGAATGGCCTAATGAATCATGAAGTTCTTGCGCTACCCGTGTCCTTTCATTTGAAATGGTAACTTCTTCTATTCTAGAAGCATATTCTTGAAGTTTTATGTTAGCTAATTTTAATTTTTCATTTAGATGTTTTATTTCGTCCTTTTCTATTGCAAGTATTTTGTGGTTGTATAACATTCCAGATGTACCAAAGTAAGATAATAAATTAATACCTAAGTTTAAGTATATATTTCCATGGCTAGAATAAATTTCACCGTTTGATATAGTGATTAAAAAATATATTAACCAGTGTGTAGGTAAAAAAAACTTTAATAGTTTTTTTTCTAACTGAAAAATTTCAAACAATAAACTATACATACAAATAGTGCTTCTAATTCCGGGTATAGAATGTTGTAAGACTGCTGTAGCTAAAATACTAGTTAGCATAGATATTAAGTTATATTTACTTTGATTTTTTAATTTAAAAGTTCTTATATAATCATTAATTATTACTATAGAAGTAATACCAAATAGTAAAAGCATAATGAAAATAGAACTATAATATTTGAAATAAATACTAATAAATATTGATAATAACAAAATTAACTTTGAAATTATAATACTCTTTCTGAAATTTTCCATTTAATTAACAACACCTACTTTGCTATAAGTATTCTTTTTATATTATAGCATTATTCTTATATAAAAATATGTTACTAAAGTAATATACATTTTGGTGGCTAAAGTAACTATTATTAAAAGTAGTTTATCAATAAAATTTAACTATGAATAATTTTCCACAATATATGAGGTGACTAATTATGAAAGAATCCCAATTAAATAAATTAGTAAAATTAACAATAGCAGCATCAATATTATATATAAGAAACTAGGGGGATGAGAATGAAGAACGTAAAAAAAATAGTTATATACGCAGTAGTTGTTGCCGTTGTAGTAGGCGGAATTTTTGTAGTTAAATCTAAGTTGTCAGCAAGTAAAAAAGTTAAAGCTACTCAAGTTTCTGTAAACAAAACAGCTGTGGAAGTGCAGACAGTTAAAACAGTAGAAAAAAATACAGGTGATACATATAAAGCTAGTATAGAAGCAATTCAACAAGGTACAGTGACAAGCAAGATAGCAGCAAAGATCGTTTCGGTATCGGTTGAAAATGGACAATATGTAAATGCAGGAGATACAATAGCAACGTTAGACGATCAAGATATACAAAATAGTATAAAGACTGCACAGGCTCAAATAACAGTATATGAAAAACAAGTTGAAGCAGCAGAGCAATCACTAAATTCATCACAGATAGCCTTGCAAAAATATAAAATCAATGTTGATGATGCTCAGCGTAATTATGACAGGCAAAAACAGCTTTTTGATAGTAAAGCTATATCGCAGACAGATCTTGAAGCAGCAGAAAAAACTTTAAACTCAGCGAAGGCTGACTACGATTCTGGAAATGCAAGTATTCAATCAGCACAGGCAACTATTGAAACCAATAAAGCAAATTTGGAAGTACAAAAGGTAACTTTAGCTAAAAATCAAAGTGATTTAGCTAATACAGTAATTAAATCACCAATAAGCGGTGTAATAAGCGGTAAAAGTATGAATGTAGGGCAAATAGCATCGTCAGGAACAGCTCTTGCAACAATAAATGATATATCCTCTGTATATGCAACAATACAGGTTCCACAAGAAAAAATAGGTGGTATACAGATAGGACAATCAGCTACAGTAACCGTTGATGGAAATGATAAAACCTATGATGGAACTGTTCAAAGTATAGATTTATCTGCTGATGCCACAACTAGAGTATTTAATTGTAAGATAAAAATAGATAATAGTGATAAATCATTATATCCAGGGGTTTATGGAAAAGCGGAGCTTTTAACATCAAACACAACTGAAATAATAACTGTTCCCATTACAGCTTTGGTTGGAAGTGAAGGTGATTATTCAGTTTTCATAAATAATAATGGAAAAGCTACAAAACAAAAAGTTACAGTTGGACAAACTGATGAAAATAATGTAGAAATTACAGAAGGCATGAAAGAGGGAGATCAAGTAATATGGACCAATACTGCAACTCTCCACGATGGCGATGAAATAGAGGTTGTTTCAAGTGAAAATAACTCCGAAGAAGAAACTACAGATAAAAATGGTAATAATGCAGAAGCAGCATATAAATAGGAGGGATACAAATGAAAATAGCAAATATAAGTATTAAAAGACCAGCATTTATAACAGTTGTAATGATAGCCCTCACTATTGTAGGTTATATGAGCTATAAAGAGCTTACACTTAACGATATGCCAAATGTTGAGATGCCCAATATTACAGTTATGGTTACAGAGCCAGGAGCAACTCCTGAAGAAATTGAATCTAAAGTTACAAAAAAGATAGAAGATGCAGTTGGAAAAATTTCAGGAATAGATACAGTGAAGTCTAATATAAGTGAAGGAGCATCTCAAACAACAATAGCATTTGATTTGAGTAAAGATGCTGATGTAGCAGCACAGGAAGTTAGAGATAAGGTTTCATCTGTTAGAGGGGATTTGCCAACAGATATAAATGATCCGGTTATATCTAAGTTTGATTCATCAGCTTCATCAATTTTATCTGTTGCAGTTTATGGTTCAGATGATACTAAAAAAATGTCAGATTTTATAGATAATGTGCTCACTAAGAAATTGTATAACGTATCTGGAATTGGGTCGGTAGATGTATCTGGTGAGGATACAAGAGAAATTCATATAAAACTTGATAACAATAAGTTATTGACTTATGGTTTATCACCAAGTGATGTGTTAAATGGTATAAAAAAAGATAATGTAGATCAATCAACTGGAAAAGTTATTGATGGAAATAGCGAAATTTCTATTACAACAAATAGTAGAATAAAAAAAATAGAGGACTTTAAAAATATTTTAATAACAAAAAAGAATGATACAGAAATAAGATTAAAAGATATTGCAAAAGTTGAAGATGGATTTCAAGATAAAACTAGTATTGCATACTTTCAAGGTAACCAGGCAATTGGTATTGATATAGTTAAGCAATCTGGTGCGAATACTGTTGAAGTAGCAAAAGAAATTAAGAAAGTACTTGATGAGGTTAAGTCATCTTTACCAGAAGGTGTAAAGATGGATATTGTTAGTGATAATTCAACATCAATAGAAGATAGTGTAAATGAAGTTATGAATACTATCGTTGAAGGATGTATATTAGCAGTTATTATAGTATTCTTGTTCTTAAATGAGTGGGAAAGTACACTTATAAGTGCAACATCACTTCCAATTTCAGTAATTAGTACCTTCTCATGTATGAAGATTATGAATTTTACGTTAAATTCAATGTCATTAATGGCTTTATCACTGGCCGTAGGACTTTTAATTGATGATGCTATAGTTGTTATAGAAAATATTGTAAGGCATCTTCATATGGGGAAAACGCCTGTGCAGGCAGCAAAAGAAGCAACATCAGAAATTGGATTTGCAGTAATAGCAACAACTTCAGCTGTTGTATCAGTATTTTTCCCTATGGCAATGGTAAAAGGAATAATAGGAAAATACGTAATTGAATTTGCACTTACAGTTGTGTTTAGTATGATTGTTTCATTGTTCGTATCATTTACCCTTGTTCCTATGATGTCTTCAAAGATGTTAAAGCAAGAAAGAAAAGAAAGTAGTACATTTATTGGTAAGTTTTTTAAGTGGTTTAATGAAAAATTTGATGTTTTTGCAGAGAAGTATTCACATTTATTAGCATATACTTTGCATAAAAGAGCATTGGTTTTAATTATTGCAGGAATAATGTTTGTTGGAAGTATTGGATTAGCTACATTGTTAGGATTTGAAAATATGCCGGTAACTGACAATGGTCAGGTTGGTGTTAGTGCTAACTTTGATTCAGGAATTACATTAGATGCTGCATCTCAAAAAACTAAGCAGCTTGAAGCTGTTATTAGTAAATATCCAGAAGTAAAGTTTATGTATTCTACAGTAAAAAAATCTGGGACATCAGTTAAAATTCAGTTAGTTGATAAAAAGGAACGTAAGGAAAGTTCTCAGGCAATAGCAGATAAACTTAGAGCAGATTTAAAAGGCATTTCAGGAACTCAAATTACAGTAAGTGCTGGAAGTGGAGGAGGAAAGGATGTAGCTTACAACCTTGTAGGAGATGACAGGGATGCACTTCAGGCTTTTGCAGATAAAATGGCAGGAGAAATGGCTAAAGATCCTAATGCAAGGGATGTTGGTACAAACAGTAAATCTGGTACACCACAAGTAAGGATTGACGTTGATCGTGATAAAGCAGCAGATTTAGGTGTTAATAGTTCAGATGTTGCAAGCATGCTGTCAACATTATATAACGGTTCAAGTGCGACTAAGTATGATGGCGGAAAAGATAGATATGATGTAAAAGTATCTATAGATGATAGTGAACGTAAGAATCTTAGTGATCTTGATAATATCTATGTTTTAGGTAATAAGAATCAACAAATTCCTTTAAGTCAAGTTACTAAGAAAGTTATAGAAACAACATCTTCCTCATTGCATAGATATAATAAACAACCACAGATTGAACTTTCTGCTAATGTTAGTGGAATAGTTTCAGGTACTTTTGAAAGTAAGTATAAGGAAAAGATTCAAAGCGAGCTTCCAGAGGGAATTACAATATCTGTTGGGGGCACAAGTGGACAGATGGCAGAAGGTCTAAATAGTATGATACAGGCTATATTCATAGCAATATTATTCTTGTATTTCGTTATGGTAGCACAATTTGAAAGCTTTATTGATCCGATATCCATAATGTTTGCACTGCCACTTGCCCTTATTGGAGCAGTACTTGGGCTATTTGTTTTCGGAAGTACAATAAGTATGATATGTATGATAGGTGTTATTATGCTTATGGGACTTGTTGCTAAGAACGGAATATTGCTTATAGACGCTGCAAAGGAAAAGATAGCAGAAGGTATTCCGAGAAACGAAGCTATAAGACAGGCAGGACTTGTAAGATTACGTCCAATAGTAATGACTTCTTTAGCTATGATATTTGGTATGATTCCAGCAGCATTAGCATCAGGAGCGGGCTCAGAGTCTCGTGCACCTATGGCACAGGCAATAATTGGCGGTTTAATTACATCATCAATTCTAACATTATTTGTAGTACCGATTGTATATACAATTCTTGATGACGTTAAACGAAAGTTTGGAAAAGCAAAACGTAAAAAGTCACTAGAGGCTAATGAAGTAGAATCAAATTTAAATTCTTAAAGATTAGTAATTTTTAAAAGAGCTATTGCAAAACTTACAAAGTTGGCTTTGCAGCAGCTCTTTTTAGATATAAAGAAATGTAAATTTCGAACAGTCCATATTGAGTATATAATTAAATTATGATACAAAATAAATCGTAATTTAAAGATTATAATGAGCTTAATAATAATTTTCAACTTATATTATCGCGAAATTTAGAAAGCTTAATATCCAAAGATGATTATGTCCGGATGCTAAGGCTCGTATTTAATTAGTCATATTACAAAAAGTTGTATAAGGTATAACCTTACACAGAAAGAAAACTGGCAGTGGAACATGTAATTAAAACAAAGATAATGGAATAAAGGACACTAGTTGGTTAAAAGATGGGTCTGCCTTGTACTATTTAAAAGCTGACTGTATTATGTCTACAGGTTGGATTAATAACAATGGCTCTTGGATTAAATAGTTTTAATATTTAATTTAGACTTTCATATTCAAAATCCGGATATTATCATTTGCTACTAGAGAAGATTAAGATAAAGGATATTAGGACTATTGGAATAGAAGTTTGACAACTGGCACGTAGAAATAAGGTTGAAGCACCACTATGTGTTTTAAAATACATTTGGTGCTAATTGTAACTTTAACAAAAATATATATTATAACTATGGATTCTCATTTATGCATAGATAACTAAATAAGTAGATATACAGTAGCTTTTTGCCCAAAGGTACAATTGTTTAAATAATAGAATTGATATAAAATAAATAATTAAATCTATAAACTCGGGTTAAAATAAGAGTTTATAACTAATGTAATTTAATAATGGTAGGTGGAAGTTATGAAAAATCAATTTAAAAAATTGTTTACACCAGACTTGGATGAAGTTCTTTTTCCAAAATCTCCAATAATAGTTGGTATATCTTTATTGTACTTATCTACTATATTTGGGCAGAGTTCAGGTAATTTATCTTTAAAATCAATCGTTATATTCACTATTGTAATTATAATTCAGTTAGCGATATATTTATTTTCTGACAGTATATTTAAAAAGAAGTATTGGCTATATTTTTTTATTCAAGGAATAATAACGTTTAATTATGCTGTTATAGCACCTAATGGTTATGAACCTTTATTGATTGGATTAATTCCTCTCTTTATAATTCAAAGTATGATGATTTATAATGATGCATTTAAAGTTATTGTTACAGCTTTTTATTTTTATTGTGTTTATTGTGGTACTATCCTAGCAATTAGTGGAGTTGATGAGTTAATTAAATCAATACCTTTGCTCATAATTATTACAGTAGCTATGCGTGCGTATTCAATTGCTTTTTTCAAGCAGATAAAAATGAGGGTGCAATCACAGAAAGTTTTAAAAGAGTTAGAATTAGCTTATGAAAAAGTAGAAGAACTAACTATAACTAATGAAAGGCAAAGAATGGCGAGAGAATTGCATGATACACTTTCTCAAGGTCTTGCAGGAATAATCATGCAGCTAGAAGCAGTAAAAGCTAATCTAGATAATAAAAATTTTAATAGGGCTCAAGAAATTGTGGAGAAATCAATGGAGCATGCTAGAAAAACGCTATCAGACTCTAGACTTGCTATAAATGACTTACGCTCTTCAAAGGAGTATATAGACTTTAATAAGTCTATAGAAAATGAAATCACAACATTTAGGAATATATCAAATACTTCAATCACAACAGATATTAGGGTAGAATCCAAAATTTCTTTAAATATGCTTAGGCATACTTTATATATTGTAAGGGAAGCATTAAATAATATAGCAAAACATGCAAAAGCTAGAAATGCAGTTGTAAGGATAATAGAAATTGACAATGAAATTAATATAAATATTACAGATGATGGTATAGGCTTTAATACTCAGATATTAGATAAATTATTTGGGCATTATGGAATATTGGGAATGACTGAGCGCGTCAAAGCAGTTAATGGGCAAATTAAAATAAAAAGTCATAGGGAACACGGAACAGAGATAAATATCATAATACCAATAAAAAAGGAGTAGATGACTAAAATGAATAAGAAAAAGATATTGGTAGTGGACGATCATCTGGTAGTTAGAGAAGGATTAAAGTTAATATTTGAAACAGAAGCAAATTATGAAATTGTCGGTGAAGCTGAAAATGGAGACAAAGCATTAGTTCTTATAGAAGAATTAATGCCAGATGTGGTTTTAATGGATTTAAATATGCCTAAAAGAAGTGGAATAGAAGCACTAAAAGCTTTAAGTGGAAAAAACAATACAATACCAGTAATTATTTTAACGACCTTTAATGATGAAAACTTAATAAGAGAAGGACTTTCATTAGGAGCAAAGGGATATTTACTTAAAGATAGTACTCGTGAAGAGCTCATTAGAACTGTGGAATCTGCAATTAGGGGAGAAATACTCCTTCAGCCGGAAATTACCATGAGTGTATTTGGTCAAAAAGATGGAGGCAGTCATACCAATGAGTTACTTAACACTCCAATTACAGAAAGAGAATCATTTGTGCTACACGCAGTTGCAAGGGGAAGCACAAGTAAGCAAATAGCTTCTGACATGGGTATTTCAGAAAGAACTGTAAAAGCGCATTTGACTAATATATACAGTAAGTTGAAAGTTGAGTCTAGATCAGAGGCTGTTGCAGTAGCAATAGAGCAGGGAATCATACATGTTAAAAAATAGTTTCAATGGAAAAGTTATTTTCCACTGAAACTATTTTTTCTTGCCTAAAAGTACAGTATATATTTGCCCGAAGGTACAATTGTTACTGTTAGAAATTAGATATAAGATAAACATATAGCTTTTAAGATAAACAGATTAAAAAAGAAGAGGATGTTGACTACAACTTTTTATATTAGATTCAAACTGCGTAATACAGAGGTATTACAAAAAGCGCTGAATTAGTAACATTATAATCTTTTGAATAAGAAGAAAACATTAACAGAAAATTTTAGGAGGATTGTTTATGAGAGTGAAAAATAAAAATATAGTTGTTACCGGTGGGGGAAATGGAGTAGGAAGAGAATTAGTTCTTCAATTATTATCAAAAGGAGCAAGAGTTATTACAATAGATATAAATGAAGCTGGTCTTCAAGAGACTTTTAATCTATCAGGCAAAAATGAAATGTTAGTTACTAGAATTGTAAACATTGCGAATAGAGAATCTGTATTTAGCTTTGTTGAAGAAATTATTTCTATGCTAGGTCACATAGATGGAGTTATTAATAATGCAGGAATTATTCAGCCGTTTGTTCAGTTAAAAGAATTGAAATTGGAGCAGATAGATAGGGTAATGAACGTTAATTTTTATGGAACTCTTTATATGACAAAAGCATTGCTACCACATTTAATTACTAGACCTGAAGCTCATATTGTAAATATTGCCAGCATGGGAGGTTTCTTACCGGTTCCAGGACAGAGTGTTTACGGTGCCTCAAAGGCAGCAGTAAAGATGATGACAGAAGGCTTATATTCAGAGTTATATGACACAAATGTGAACGTCTCTTTGGTATTCCCAGGTGGGATTGCAACAGATATTAAGAAAAACTCACAAACTACCAACGAGAGTTTATCGGCTGAACAAAAGGGTTCAAAATTAATATTATCACCAGCATCTGCAGCTGAAAAGATCATTAAAGGTATGGAAAAGAATAAGTATAGATTCTTCATTGGGAAGGATTCAAAGCTTATGAATTTTATCTATAGTGTTAATCCTGGGGTTGCAACTCGAATGATAAAAGGGGTTATGGGAAGCAAAGATCACTAATACTCAAATTTTTCAAATATATCAAAATAGGAGAGGTGTAACAGATATGAAACCAATTTGTGTAATAACAGGCGGTGGTAGTGGTATGGGACTTGCTACTGCGAAAATTATAGGTAAAGACCATAGTATTATTTTAGTAGGCCGTACAGTTAAAAAACTTGAGGGAGCATTGAAGGAACTAAAAGATATGGGATTTGAGGCGGAGGCTTTTCCATGCGATGTAAGTGACAGGGAGTCTGTTAAGAAGCTTGCAGGCTATGCGGCCAAGTTAGGAAGTATTAAAGCAGTTATTCATGCAGCTGGAATGTCTCCAAACATGGGAAATGGAGAAGTTATTTTTAATGTTAATGCTATGGGAACAATTTATGTAAATGAGGAATTCTCAAAGGTAATGGATAAAGGCAGCTGCATTATAGATGTTTCTTCTATGTCAGCATATATGGCGCCTGAGGATAAGCTACCACGAGGTGAATATAAAACTAGTTTATTAGATCCTGAAGCATTTAAAACGAAAGTCTTAGGAATTGTTAGTTCAATGCCGGTAGAGATGAGGTCTGGTTTTTCATATATTATTTCAAAGAACTTTGTTATTTGGTATGCGGCCCAAAGTGCATGCCTCTATGGAAAGAAAGGTATTCGTGTTTTATCAGTAAGTCCAGGAACATTTGCTACTCCAATGGGTGAAATTGAAGGAAAAGAGGCTGCTTTATTTGCAGAAAGAGGTGCTTTAGGAAGAGTTGGAGATGTAGAAGAAATTGCACAGCTTATGGCACTCATTGCAAGCGACGCAGCCAGTTATTTGACCGGTACAGATATTTTGTGTGATGGTGGAGCCATCGCAGCAATGAAAATCGGGAATTAAGTATTGGAATAAACAAAGAATTGATTGCTTGCAAAAAGAAGTCTATTTTACAGAAAAATCTGTGAATAGCTTCTTTTTTTATCTTTTAGATGACTTATACAAAAAGACAAAGTATATATTGAAATTAAATTTATACAGTTTATACTTAATTGAGAATTTAAGCTGATTATAGTATTTAATATAAATTTATTATTAAAACATATAATCTCTAAAATTAATTATTTGAAAAAGTACGACTAATAAGACGATATTTAAAAGTTAGTAATATTAATAATATATTATTGATTATAATAGCTTATTATAATATGACTAAAATGGATAGTTAGAGTCTATTTTCAAAATATTTACGTACCTTATTTATTAATGTATACTTGTATTGAGTACATATTAGATAATATTTTGTTATGAGGGAGTGATAATATGAGTAAATATAGAAGTTCGTACTGTAAAATTTTCATCAACACTGATGAAGAAAAAGAAGTTATATTGAATTTAATTGAAAAAATAACAATGGGTAGTAAAAAAAGATGGACAATCATTTCAGATTTAATGAAAATAGAATTGATAAATAATGAAGATTTTAGTGAAGAAAAAAGTGTTAAAGAAGAAGACGGTTTTCTATACTCAAAATATTATCTTGGTATTGAGCCTGGAGAAGGTATAAAGGAAGAACAGTATATTACTGGAGTAATAATCTTGCTGGAAAATCTAAGATCATCAGGATATAAGGTGGTTGCTTCCTGTGATTTTCAAAATGAACTTTCCAAATAAAGATATGTGTAAATTAATTTAACTAGTTCTTTTAGTAAAATAGAAAGAGATAGCAGAAATATCAGGTTAATGATAATAGTGCTATCTCTTTATTTATTGAAAATAGGAAATCGTATTTTAATTATTGACACAATTTTTGAAAAACATACATTGTAAAAGCCTATTTTATGATAGCAATCTTAATTAAAGTTTGAGTTTTTTTGAATGGAAGACTATAAATAAAACTAGCTGATTGTAGCATGTCCAATGTTTTTAGGTAAAAATATTACTTCGATTACTGGATATAACATCAATAGACCAAGGAAAACAAAGCCTAATTTATAAGAGATAGTAATTGAAAAGAAAATCTGTAGTAAATTAACAACAACTGTAATAATTGATATACCCATTCCTTGTGCTAATGTTGAAACTACAGCATTCAAAGTATTTGCACTATTCCTATCTTGAGGGGCTATTTCAGAAAAGCTTAGTCCATTGTAAGCAGTTAAGGCTAATGAACGTCCTACACCTGAAACTAGTGCAAGAAACATTATCCAAGCAGGAAAAGTATTAATTTGAATGAATGCTAAAGCAATTGATGTAATAAACACCATTCCAAATGATGATAATAGTGCACCGCGATATCCTAATTTACGAATAATTATATTTGTAAAAGGTTTAATTCCAATGTTTCCAACAAAAATAAATAACACGTAACTTCCGGCTTTTACTGCTGACCATTGAAAGACCGTTTGTAAAAAAATTGTTAATATGTACGGTAATGCTCCAACACATAGCCATAGAACAGATCCACTTGTTTGGAATATTCTAAAAGAAGTTATTTTTAGTGAATCAAGTGAAAATAGTGGATTATCTGATTTTTTTAAGTGCCTGAAAACTATAAATCCAAGTATTATTCCTAAAATTACTAATCCTAGTGCGCTAAGCCAATAATCTTTTCCGTGAGTTGCTATTTCTGCTCCAACTAAAATTATGCCAGATGAAAGTGCAATTTCTATAAATCCTATGAGATCAAATGAAGTTTTATTTTTTACTTTATCAGTATCAATTAATTTTGCTCCTATTAATGCTGTAATTAAACCTATTGGTACATTAATTAAAAAAATCCATTGCCAGTTCCAGTAGGTAACAATAAATCCACCAACTAAAGGTGCTATTGCTGGTGCGATGAGTGCAGGCCAAACCAAGTAACTAATCATTTTTAATAACTGTGAAGCTGGTGTTTTTTCTAATACAATCAGTCTTGCGGTAGGTGTCATCAATGCACCAGAAATTCCTTGTATAATTCTCATTATCAAAAGGAAAGAGAAATTAGGCGCTAGTGCACTGCTTAAGGAGCTAATGGTAAAGAGGATGACAGCAATAATCCAAATTTTCTTTTTCCCAAATTGATTAGCCATCCATCCACTTAGGGGAATAAAAATCGCAACTGTGATCAAATACACACTAACGAGTAAAGCAATTGTTGATGAGCCAGTATGAAAATATTGGGCCATTTTAGGAAGTGCAGTTGTTACTATTGTTCCATCTAAAATCTCCATAAAGAGACTAGCAGCCATTAATAAGGCTACTTTTATTTCCTTTGTCATTCTTATCACCATTCTTTCTTCAGTTCATGTTTAAATTCTTTAATCCAATCAATTGCAACATTCGCCTGCTGTAGTCGTAATTCAAACCTTTTACTTGCATACCAGTGATCTTTCGAATCTTCCTCAGCTAATTTTTTTAGTGCAAATTGCGTATCTTCAATTATCTCTCTTTGTTCTTGATCGAATTGATTCAATAGTTGCATTTGTTCGTCTATTGTAAGGTGCTGCATTACATCAAGTTTAATTAAATATATATCAGCAGTATGGGCTCCGCTTGGAACAGGCATTTTCATTAGCTCAAAAAAACGTTCTTTTCCTTTTTCCGTAATTGTAGCCATTTTCTTATTTTTTCCGTGTGATTCTACGTTAGTTATTTCTAAAAAACCATCATTCTCTAATTTTTCGAGCAATGGATAAATTACTCCATAGCTGACTTTACGATGACGTCCTAAAGAAGCTTGTAAGGCATTACGTAGATCATAACCACTTTGTGGTTCTTCCATTAATTCACCTAAAATAAAAAGTTCATTCATTATTTTTATTTCCTCCAATATATCTTTTAGATATATCAAATATATATCTAAAAGATATATATTGCAAGTTATTTGTACAAAAAACTTTTGAAATCAGAAAAAATTATTGAAAAAATGAAATTTTGGAGTTGTTTAGTAGGATATTAATACTATTTAAGCAATAGATAATGTGTTTTTGTTATTCAATACAAGGTAATGATAATCATTGTCGAATACAATTTACAGTGATATACTTAAAATAAATAAATTTACATTAATTAAAGGAAGGTGTTTTTATGGCAACATATATATTAAGTGGGATAATACTTTTGATTATAGTTTTTTCAGTTAGGAGCTTTATAGAAAAATTAAGATTTGGATGCTGTGGGGGAACTATAGGAAAGAGTACAAAGAGAAAGAAGATAAACAAAAAGGAGTTATCAGAGTATCAGATATCAAAGACTATATATATTGAAGGTATGACATGTGGAAATTGTGCTAATCATGTTGAAAATGCCCTTAACAGTTTGGACAATGTATATGCAAAGGTTGATTTAAAGAAGAACTTAGCAAATGTCAGAATGAAAATAGATATGAGTGAAGAAATACTAAAAGGTTCAATAAATAAGGCAGGATACAGTGTAAAATACATAGATTGCAATTAATATGAAGTTTGCAACAAGATAAGGGGACAAGTTAATATTTAATATAGAACACTTACAGAAATGTAGGTGCTTTTTTGATATAAAAACTTGAAATGAGATAGGTACAATATGGTAGATGAATTTATTTGAAGCACTAGTTCTCGTAAAATGATTTGATAAATAAAATTACAATATAGAAATAATTGCGTCTTATAGAACAATAAACGTAACTGATGATACATACTATTTTTTAGTATTATGATATTATATTTTCCAAAAGATAGGATAGGAGAATTTTTATGACAAGATATGAAAAGCAGAGAAATTTTTTGAAATCTAATTTTGACGAATTCAAAAATATAAAAACTGATAAAATGAAAGGTATACCTCAGCCAGATAGTATAAAATCTTATGATTCGCAATCTAGAATTGTTGCTTTACCAAGGGTCAGTGAAGAAACTGTAACGAATTCTAATATTTATAGGTGTATAGGTGATAGAAGAAGTACAAGGTTTTATTCTGAAAAGTCTATGAATCTTGAAGAATTGTCATATTTATTATGGGCTACTCAAGGAATTACTGAAACTAATAAAGCAGGTCTAACTTTAAGAACAGTTCCTTGTAGTGGGGCAACGCATTCTTTTGAAACATATTTATTTATTATGAATGTTGATGGGATACAAAAAGGTATTTATAGATATCTACCAGTGGAGCATAAACTTTTATTCATGTTTGAATTAGATGAAATTGACAATAAAATAGATGAAATTACTTTGGATCAGCCTTTTGTACCTAACTTTGCAAAGAAAGCGGCTGTATTATTTGCTTGGAGTACGACGCCTTATCGTTCAGAATGGAAGTTTGATAT
Source organism: Clostridium sp. YIM B02569 (assembly GCF_022320765.1). Classification (NCBI taxonomy): domain Bacteria; kingdom Bacillati; phylum Bacillota; class Clostridia; order Eubacteriales; family Clostridiaceae; genus Clostridium; species Clostridium sp. YIM B02569. Next base: position 125,341 of record NZ_JAKJJX010000018.1, read on the forward strand.
TACGGCACATAAAAAGATTTTAATAGATGTTGGTCATGTATGCCAAAATCTTTATTTAGCCAGTGAATCAATCAAAGCAGGTGCATGTGCTATAGGAATTTATGATCAAAAGATGATAGACACTCTTTTGAGGTTAGATGGAGATGAAGAATTTATTATATATCTTGCAGCTGTTGGAAAAAAGTAAGAATAAAAAGTTAAACCAGTGGGACATAAACATATCTCACTGGTTCTGTTTTAATTAGGTTTTTATATGTTTTCTGTGATTTTACTAATTCCTACTCTTGCGATAAATTCATTAAAAGTCTCATTCTCTAACTTACTTTTTTCAAAGAAAGTTATTATTTTCTCAAGAACTATATGAACCTCAGTAGATTTTACACGGTAGTTTAGATTTTCTGCAAACTGCCCGCCATTGTTTAGTGTACCACCAAGCCATATGGTAAAGGCTTCCTCACAGCTATCGTCAGTTTTTATTAATGCACCTTGGAGGCTGATATCAGCTATATGTTTTTGTCCACAAGAATTAGGACAACCTGTAAAATGGATACGTAACGGTGTATCTAGTTTGATTTTAGAATCAAGATATTCGATAACTTCTTTAGCACGTTTTTTTGTTTCAACAATGGCTAAATTACAGAATTCTTTACCTGTACAAGAAACTGTGTATCCTGTAAAAATACTTGGATTTGGAGAAAGTTGTTTAAATACATCTTTTTTTAATAGCGAAGGTATCTCTTCATCACTTATGCCTGTAATAATTAAATTTTGTGATAGTGTAGTTCTAATTTTTCTATCTCCGTATTTTTCTGAAATATGGGCAAGTTCTAAAAGTTGATCACAAGTGATTTCTCCAAGTGGTAAACTAACACCAATATAGCTTTTGCCATCTTCATTTTGGGAATGTACTCCAAAATAATAAGATGCATTCCATGAAGCTAATTTATCATCACCTGAGCTTGGCATATCCCCAGTAAATTCTAATAATTTATTCTTGAATTTTTCTGCTCCCCAGTCAGCTACTAAAAATTTTAAGCGGGCACGAGTACGTTTTTCCCTATATCCATAATCTCTAAAAATAGTACATACACCTTCAGCAACCTTTAGTACATCTTCTGGTTTAACAAATATCTCTAGTTTTTGTGCTAAATGAGGGCTTGCTGAAAGTCCTCCTCCAACCCATACGTGGAAACCAATTACGTCCTGATTATCAATTTTTTTTGTTGCTGGAGTAAAGGCAAGATCATTAATTTGTGCATGAGCTGCATTATGTATACTAGCTGATATTGATATTTTAAATTTTCTTGGTAGATTAGAAAAATCCTTGTTTAATAAGAAGAAATTATTAACTTGTTCTACAAGTTCAGTTGTATCCATAAGTTCATCTTTATCAATTCCAGCAAGAGGATTTCCAACTATCGTTCTAGGGCAATCGCCACAAGCCTCAAAAGGACTTAGTCCACAAGCTTCTAATCTTTCATAAATAGAAGGTAAATCTTCTACTTGAACCCAGTGAAACTGTATAGCTCCTCTTGTAGAGACGTTTGCAATTCCACGTCCATAATCTTTAGCAATCCCTGCTAAAACTTTTGCTTGCTCTGAAGTCATTATTCCAGAATTAATACGAACTCTCATCATAAAGTATCCCTCTCTTGGCTTTTGTTCGTAAACGCCAGCCCATTTAAATCTATTCATATCTTTAGGCGTTATTGAATCATAACCTTCCTTAGAGTATTTGTCAATTATAGTTTTAATTACATCTAAGCCATCCTTTTCAAGTTTTATAATTTCTACGTCATTTAGTCTTTGATTTTTAGCCCAAATAGCTTCGTAAGACATATAGCTCCCTCCTTATCTTATTGCTCATTTTTAATATATCTATATCCTTTGTTTATTCCATCCCCAAAATATAAAAGGTTATCAAATTTTGAAATATTTAATCTGTTTTCATCATCTAAATATTCCTTTGAAATAAGCCTGCCCTTTATAATTCCAAGAATATTAGTAATACCTGCATAGGCATCTTTTTCGATAACATCAGTTAAAGTACATTCCATAGTAATTGGACATTCTTCAATGATTGGTGCGTTTACAATTTTAGATTTAGAATAAGTTAATTTGGTAGCGTCAAACTTTTGAACTTCATGACCAGATTTAGTTCCGCAAAAGCTAATTTCTTTCCTAAGTGAACTGTCAGGGATATTAATTACAAAATCACGAACTTCTTTAATTTGATTAATTGCATATCCTTTGCTACTAAAGCCAAGAACTACCATATCCTTAAGGCTATAGGAAGATGAAAGAGTAGTTACATTTGGAAGCCCATTTTTATCAAAGAAGCTTATAAGAATTACAGGAAATCCGTAATACATTTTTTCATAGTTAACATTTATTTTTTCCATTTCTATATTCCTCCTAAAAACTTTGTTTATATAACTTTATAACATAAATGATAATGGTGCCGTGATATAAATCACTTAACACTGATATATAATAATTTACAACCTATACATTCACAATTACTAAAAATTTAGTGGAATATGATTTAAATCAAATGCCTAAAAGTTTAAATTAAATTGAATTAAGATATATAAAGTGGTGGAAAAATGTAAATTGAATTAGGTAAAAGTTTGAAAAATCAAAGGTTGATTAGAATTGTGAAAATTAAATATGGTAATTTGAGAGATAAGAAAAAATACTTATTATTGTTATTTAATTAAGAATATAAAATAAATTTATGCAAATAATAATATAAATTAATTTTTAAGGAGTGATATTTATGGATGAAAATCCTATGTTTTGTTATCAATGTGAGCAAACAGCAGGGGGAAAAGGATGTACTAAAATTGGCGTGTGTGGAAAAACTCCTGAAATAGCGAATCTTCAAGATTTACTTATATATCAATGTAAAGGAATAAGTTGTTATGCAAAGGATCTTATAGAGAAAGGAGAAGAAATAGACAAAAGTATTGTTAGTTTTGTAGAAAATTCATTATTTACAACACTTACAAATGTTAATTTTGATGCAGAAGTTCACGTGGAAATGCTTAAAGATTCTCAAAGAATAAAAGTAAGTTTAAGAGACAGAGTGGATGCCGATAAAGAATATCCAGAACAAGCAACTTATAACTTAAGTGAAACTAAGGAAGAAATGCTTAAAGATTCAAAAAGAGCTGGAATTATGTTTGACCAAGATTTAGATGCTGATGTAAGATCACTTAGACAAACAATAGTTTATGGATTAAAGGGGATAAGTGCATATGGACATCAAGCAAGATGTTTAGGTTATTATGATGATCAAGTTGATAATTTTTATTTTAGAGGGTTAGAATGTACAACAAATGATAATTTAAGCGTTGAAGAACTAATTAGAATGACTATGAGAACTGGTGATATGAGTGTTGCAGTTATGAGTAAATTAGATGAAGCTAATACAGTGACTTATAAGAATCCAAGTCCTCATAAAGTTAATGTAAATATTAAAAAAGGACCATTTATAATTGTTTCAGGACATGATTTAAGAGACTTAGATATGTTATTAGAACAAACTGAAGATAAAGGAATTAACATATATACTCATGGTGAAATGATACCTAGTCATGGTTACCCTGAACTTAAAAAATATGAGCATCTTGTAGGAAATTATGGTGGAGCTTGGCAAGATCAACAAAAAGAATTTGACGGTATACCAGGTTGTATTTTAATGACTACAAATTGTTTGATGAGACCTAGAGAAACATATAAAGATAGGATTTTTACTACAAGTGTAGTTGGATGGGATGGAGTTAAATATATTTCTGCTGACAAAGATGGTCATAAAGACTTTACACCAATAATAGAAAAAGCATTAGAACTTGGTGGATTTACAAAATCAGAAGAACCAAAAGAAATTATTGTTGGTTTTGGTCATCATGCAACACTAAGCCATGCAGAAACAATTGTTAATGCAGTTAAGGATGGAAGTATTAGACATTTCTTTTTAATTGGAGGATGTGATGGTGCAAGACCAGGAAGAAATTACTATACTGAATTTGCAAAGAAGGTTCCAGAAGATTGTGTAATCCTAACATTAGCATGTGGTAAATATAGATTTAATAAATTAGATTTTGGAGAAGTTGCTGGACTTCCAAGATTATTAGATGTAGGCCAATGTAATGATGCATATTCAGCAGTTAGAATTGCTACTGCACTTGCGGATGCATTTGATACAAGTGTAAATGGATTGCCATTATCAATAATATTATCATGGTACGAACAAAAAGCGGTTGCTGATCTTTTAGCATTACTTTCATTAGGCATAAAGGGAATCTTCCTTGGACCATCACTTCCAGCGTTTATAAGTCCTAATGTATTGCAATATTTAGTTGATACATTTAACTTACAAACAATAAGCGAACCTGATGAAGATCTAAAAACTTGTTTAAAGCAAAGTGTATAAATGTAGATAACAAGAATTTAAATAAAAAAACTATCTCAATTTTTTGAGACAGTTTTTTTATTTAATTATATATTTAGTAAAAGATACAAATCGAGTTCAGTATCTTTTAGCATTAAAATTCTATGTTAGATATTTTTTGAAATTTGATTGAAATCATATTGTGTTTATTTTTATGAAGATATAATAATCACATAAGTTTAATCAAACAAATTCAAGAAAAACAAACTTTAAAATAAAAAACTAAAGAAAAATGAGGAGCATTTCAATGATAGATACTAATAATGTAAATTCAAATAACAAGTGGAAGGGATTTAAAGATTTTCTGGTATTTAAAACAGTTAAAGAAGATGAAGTAGTCACATCATTCCATTTAAAATCATCAGATGGAGGTAAACTTCCTGAATTTATAGCAGGGCAATTTATAACTATCAGAATCAAAAATGAAGATAATACTTTCACTAAACCAAGAAAATACACATTGTCCATGAATCCTAATGAAGAATCTTATAGAATAAGTGTAAAGAGAGAAGAGACTGGTTACTTAAGCAAAAAACTATGTGATGAAATAAAGGAAGGGGACAATCTTCAAATAACTGTACCCCTTGGAAATTTCATATTAAAGGATAGTGAAAAAACATTAGTTTTAATGGGCGGAGGAATTGGAATAACACCCATGCTTACAATGGCTTATGATGCAATTAATAGTAATAGAGAAAAACATTTCATTTATAGTATACCTAATGCAATGCATCGTAGTTTTAGAGAAGAAATAGCAAAACTAAACAATAATAACAACTTCAAAAGTACTGTATTCTATACACGTCCTATCGAGACTGAGAAATTAGGAGAAGATTTTGATATAAAGGCAGGATATCAAAGGAATAGATGATGGAGAATTTACCAAAGGATGGAGACTTCTATTTTTGTGGCCAGTACCAATTATGAAAACTGTTTATCATAATTTAATATACATGGAAATTGAAAAGGAATATATAAATTTTGAGATGTTTGAAGCAGGAATAGGTATAACAAAAGAGTAATAAATTATAAATAAATAATGAGGAAATTAATTATGTTTAATCATATAAAAGACGAAAACAATACTTTTAAAAATCTAATAAACGGGGAATGGGTTAGCAGCAGAAGTGGAAACTTTGTAGAAATAAAGTCACCATTAAATAATTCATTGTTAGGTAGAGTTCCAGCAATGACAAAGGAAGAAGTGGATAGTGCAGTACAAACGGCTAAGGAAGCTCAAAAGAAATGGAGCAATGTAACAATAAATGAGAGAGCTGAAATATTGTACAAGGTAGCAGCTATTTTATTAAGCAATATAGATGAATTGTCATAGTTTCTTCAGTATGAAGATATGGTGTTTGTATAAATTTAAGAGAGTGTAAAATAGTCTGTGTAAACTTCATTAGGATGATATAATAAATTATAAAATGAAGGGAGCACAGGCTATGTCTTTATCTAGAGATGAATTAGTAAAATTAATTTTGAATAACTCTGATATAAAAACGGCTGAAGATATACAAAATACATTAAAGGATTTATTTGGAGGGTTACTTCAGCAGATGCTGGAATCGGAGATGGAAAGTCACTTAGGATATGCTAAACATGATTATGAAAATAAAAACACTTCAAATA